>CAJCHR010000275.1 GCA_903970225.1 Actinobacteria bacterium 21-64-8
GCCCGCGCACGGCATAGACCGCCCGCAGCGGAAGCCCGTCGGCCAGCGCCGATCCGGGCCAGTCGCGGATGCGGGCGATGAACGGATCGGGATCGGGATCGCCTAGCAGCGACGCCAACGCGTTGACGACACGGCCGGTCAGCGGCGCGCCGTTCGCCTCGCAGTAGGACAGCTGGTTGGCGAAAGCCTCAGCGACCGTGGCGGCGATCCCGGTCCAGTCGTCTTTCGCGGGCTCCTGTCGTGCGACTTGCGTTTCGTCAGCCATGTTGCCCTTTGCCTCCGCGCGGCTTAGGGCGCGCGCCATGCCCGCAGAGCCGAAACCCCTCACGTTTGCCATCCCCAAGGGCCGCATCCTCGACGAGGCGCTGCCGCTGATGGCGCGTGCCGGCGTCGTGCCCGAAGCCGAGTTCCACGACAAGAACTCGCGCGCGCTTTCGTTCGCCACCGAAGCCAGCGACATGCGCCTGATCCGCGTGCGCGCGTTCGATGTCGCGACGTTCGTGGCGTTCGGCGCGGCCCAGGTCGGGATCGTCGGCTCGGACGTGGTCGAGGAGTTCGCCTATTCCGACCTTTACGCGCCGGTCGACCTTGCGATCGGCCACTGCCGGCTATCGATCGCAGAACCCGTGCAGGGCAGGGGCAACGACACCGGAGCGAGCCACCTGCGCATCGCCAGCAAGTATCCCAACATCACCCGCCGCCATTTCGAGCGGCAGGGGATCCAGGCCGAAGTGGTCAAGCTCAACGGCGCGATGGAGCTCGCGCCGGGGCTGGGCCTGGCGAGCCGGATCGTCGATCTGGTCTCGACCGGCCGCACGCTCAAGGACAACGGCCTCGTCGAGAGCAAGGTGATCCTGGAGGTCTCCGCTCGGCTGATCGTCAACCGCGCCGCGCTCAAGACCGACGAGCGGGTGGCCGCGCTGGTCGAGCGGTTCCGGGCGCTGGTTGCCGACATGAAGGCGGCCGCCTGATGCTGCGCCTGTCCACCCGCGACAAGGACTTCGAGCAGAGCTTCAAGCGCCTCGTCAACGCACGGCGCGAGAGCGACGATGATGTTGCGCGCGACGTCCAGCTGATCCTCGCCGACGTCCGCGCGCGCGGCGACGGGGCGTTGGCGGAATACACACGCCGGTTCGACGGCTTCACGCTCGTCAGCGACGATGACTGGCGGATTTCGCCCGAGCAGTGCCGCGATGCGTTCGATGCGTTGAAGCCGGATCTGCGCGCCGCGCTCGAACTCGCCGCGCACCGCATCCAGGCGTATCATGAGGCGCAGCTTCCCGAAAACCGCGACTATGTCGATGATATCGGCGTGAGGCTCGGTGCGGTCTGGCGCCCGGTCGATGGCGCGGGGCTTTACGTTCCGGGCGGCCGCGCGGCCTATCCGTCTTCGCTGCTGATGAACGCTATTCCGGCCAAGGTCGCCGGCGTCGAGCGGCTGGTGGTGGTGACGCCGACGCCCAAGGGCGTGGTCAACCCGCTGGTGCTCGCTGCCGCGCATCTTGCCGGGGTCGATGAGATCTGGCGCATCGGCGGCGCGCAGGCGGTCGCGGCGCTCGCTTACGGGACCAGGCGGATCGCCGCCGTCGACGTGATCACCGGCCCGGGCAACGCCTGGGTCGCCGAGGCCAAGCGCCAGCTGTTCGGTGTCGTCGGCATCGACATGGTCGCGGGGCCGAGCGAGATCCTGGTCATCGCCGATGGCAAGAACGATCCCGAATGGATCGCCGCCGACCTGCTCAGCCAGGCCGAGCATGACCCCGTGGCGCAATCGATCCTGATCACCGACGACCCGCTGTTCGCCGACACCGTCGCCGACCGCATCGGCGTGGAGATCGCGATGCTTTCCACCGCGCGCGTCGCGCACGAAAGCTGGGACAAGCACGGCGTGATCATCGAGGTGCGCGATCTGGCCGAGGCGCCCGCGCTCGCCAACGCGCTGGCTGCCGAGCATGTCGAGATCGCCACCGACGATCCCGAGGCGCTCATGCGCCAGATCCGCCATGCGGGTTCGATCTTTCTGGGTCGGCACACGCCCGAGGCGGTGGGCGATTATGTCGCCGGCCCGAACCACGTGCTGCCCACCGGACGCCGCGCGCGGTTCTCGTCGGGACTGTCGGTGCTCGATTTCATGAAACGTACCAGCTTCATCGCCGTTGATGACAAAGCGCTGCGGGCAATCGGCCCGGCGGCGGTGGCGCTTGCCGAAGCCGAAGGGCTGCCCGCGCATGCGCGCTCGATCGAATTGAGGTTGGGGATATGAGCGACACGGGTGCTGACGGAAAGACGTCGGGCGGAAAGATCAAGGGTCGCTCCAAGGCGCGAGCGGCCGCAAGGCTCGCGGCGGTGCAGGCGCTGTACCAGCACGAGATGGAGGCGACCGCGCAGGCGCTGCTGCTCGACGAATTCCATCGGCATCGTCTGGGCGCGGAAATCGATCCCGACATCGGCGATGCGCGCTATGCCGACGCCGAAGTCGCGTTCTTCGATGCGATCGTGGTCGGCGTGATCGCCCGTCAGGACGAGATCGACGCACGGATCGCGGAGAAGCTCGCCACCGGCTGGACCGTCGCGCGGCTCGACAAGACGATGCTCCAGATCCTGCGTGCGGGTGCCTGGGAATTGATGGCCCGCGCCGACGTACCGGTCAGCGTGGCGATCAGCGAATATGTCGACGTTGCGCATGCCTTCTTCGACAAACGCGAGGCGAAGTTCGTCAACGGCGTGCTTGATGCGGTGGCGAAAGCCGTTCGCACCTAACTCTCTTGGTGGCGGGAGTATTGCAGCAGGCGCTGGACCAGCTGGAAGGCAATTTGCCATCCGCCCCAGGTACGACAACTTCATCGGCGGCAAATGGGTCGCGCCGGTCGAGGGCCGCTGCTTCGACAATCCCTCGCCGATCACCGGCAAGACGGCGTGCCAGGTCGCGCCGTCAAGGACAAGTGGGGCAAGGCCTTTCCGGCGGAGCGCGCGCTGGTGCTGCTGCGCATCGCCGACCGCATCGAGGAGAAGCTCTGCATCCTCGCGCAGGTCGAGACGATCGACAACGGCAAGCCGATCCGCGAGACGACTCTCGCCGACCTGCCGCTCGCGGTCGAGCACTTACGCTAGTTCGCCGGCTGCCTGCGCGCACAGGAAGGCGGGATCTCCGAGAGCGATCACGACACGGTCGCCTACCATTTCCACGAGCCGCTGGGCGTGGCCGGCCAGATCATCCCGTGGAACTTCCCGCTGCTGATGGCGGTGTGGAAGCTCGCCCCGCGCTCGCCGCCCGCAACTGCGTGGTGCTAAAGCCCGCAGAGCAGACCCCGATGTCGATCACGGGGCTGGCCGAGTTCATCGCCGACATCCTGCCGCCGGGCGTGCTCAACATCGTCAACGGCTTCGGCGTCGAGGCCGGCAAGCCGCTCGCGCAGAACAAGCGCATCGCGCGTGCTGCTCGCCGGCGACGATCGTCACGACCTAAGAGAGAATCGAGGGTGCGGCGATCGGCGGAGACGCCGCAAGTGCATCTCGGCGACGATGCGGCCGCGCAGGGAATGGTCGCGCAGCGGGTTTGCGATCGGCGCCATGACTGCTCCGGCCGGCGATCACCGCCATGCCTTGCTCATAGTGCGGCGCGCGGGATTGAATTCCCATTGCACCAAAGATCGATATACGTCCGGCGCCTGCCGCCCATCACGATGCGGCTCGGCGCAGTGAACGGTGGATTGAAGCATGACGATCGTTCGAGACAGAGCCGGTGCGCAGGCCCGCTACACGCGGGTGGCGATATGGCTGCACTGGCTCATCGCGGTTGCGATCGTTTACAACCTGGCGTCGGGCCTGATGCGCCCGCTCCTGCCGCGCGGTTTCTTCGTCTGGCATGTGTCCTCGGGCATGACGATCCTCGCGCTGGCCGCAGTGCGCCTCGTCTGGCGGCTGACTCATAAGCCGCCTGCGCTGTTGCCGATGAGGCCCTGGGAGGCGCGCCTCGCTCAAGCGGCGCATGTCCTGCTCTATTGCGCGATGGTCGCTCTCCCGCTCTCGGGCTGGGCGCTGGTCTCCGCAAAGCCTCCGCCGGGATCCCCGGGGGCCGCCTTCGCTCAGGCGCGGTCGCTGTCCGGGTCCGCAAATGCGCCTGCCCGGCCCGGTAACCCCGCGCCGTCTGCCGGACCCGGCGGACCGCGCACCAAGTCTGCGCAAGGCCCAACCATGCTATGGGGCGCGGTCAAGCTGCCGCTGATCTCGCCGATCACCGAGATCGGCCGCACGGTGGATGGGTTACCCCGGCAGCATGCGTTGCACGATCGCATCGAGACACTGCACCTGTACGGAGCCTGGTTGCTCCTGGCGCTTCTGCTCATTCACACCGGCGGCGCGCTCAAGCACCAGTTTCTCGATCGGCAGCGAGAGTTCGCCCGAATGGGTTTCAGAGGCTTTGATCGCTAGCGAGCCCGCGTTTCGCCGGGATAGCCCGGCGCAACGGGCGCAGGGCATTGCTCATCGCTTTCTCCCGGCTCGGCCCACGACGCCTCCAGCAGATCTGCACGCAATCGATGCCGAGCCGACGTTCCGCGCTGATCGCCATCACTTACAATTTCCTCGGATCGACCACACTGCGGACCGGCGCCGTCGGCCCCGACATGGCCTTGACCGCATCGGCCACGGCACCCAGTCCGATGCGCTCGCCGATCCACGGAGCGATGTCGACCTTGCCCTCGGCGATGGACCGTAGTGCCAGCTCCATGTCCTGCCCCTCTTCTCCGCCGGCGAAATGCACCGTCAGACGCTTGTTCTGCGCGGCGAAGACATAGAATTGCTCCTGCTCCATGCAGTAGCCGCCCATCACGATCCGCGATTCGAAAGCGCACGCTGCGATGATCTGGGGCAGCAGGCCGGGTAGCCCGACGTTCTCATAGATCAGGTTCGCACGGCGACCGCCAAGATCGGGGATTGCCTCATAGGGCGACAGCTCGCGCGGGTCGACCGCGACATCGGCGCCCATGTGGATCGCCATTTCGCGCCGCGATTCGTGGAAATCGGCGGCGATGATCGGGCCGATCCCCATCAGCTTGAGGCCGGCGATGACGCCGAGACCGATCGCGCCGCAGCCGACGACAAGCGGGATATCGTCCCCGGTCGGCCTGCCCCGGCGGGCATGTTCCAGGCCGACCGCGAGCGGCTCGGTCATCGCCGCCATGTCGTCGTCGAGACCGTCCGGAATCTCGATCAGCGCGGTCTCGTCGAGCAGCATCAGCTCGCCCCAACCGCCGGGGCAATCGTGGCTGAACCCGATCACCGAGTGGCTGCCGGCGGATCGCATGATAGGAACCGAGGTTACGCGGCGCCCCGGCCTCACGGTGCGCAGGCTACCCGACCCGTAGTCGAGCACCTCGCCAACGTATTCGTGGCCTGGAACGAATGGCCGCGCGAAATCCAGGGCGGCATAGGGTCCGCCGAACTTGCGTGACAGATCGATCACGTTCTGGCCGGAATGGAGAAAATGCTGATCGGATGCACACATTCCGCAGCTATGCGTGCGGACCAGCGCCTGTCCTTTCGCCGGGACCGGGTCCGGCATCTCGCCTACGCAGACAGACCCGTTTTGGATATAGGCGGCCTTCATCTCGTTTTCCTTTTATGCCAGCGAAAGACCCAAGCGCGCTCCGGAGCGGGTGTGCACGACCGCATCGGCTCGATAGCCGCCAAGTAGCGGACAGTCCGCAGTTGAGTGTCAGCCCCCGGGATTTGATAGTACGGATTCGGGTTAACGCGTTCAGACTGTTGAATCCATAGCTCGCAGATGAACGGTTCGAGCGTGACTCACAGGGTCGTCGGGCGCCCCCCAGGTCGCAAGGTTCGTCAGACGCGGACTTGCGCGGTCATCCTGCCGCCCGTTCGCGGATAGTGCGCCATCGCATCCCGAAACCGAACATGAAGGCAAGTCTCCGCGCGCAACCCTTGGTGTCCCGCAGGAACCATTGCCCCTCCCGAGCTTGCCCGCGCATAGTGATTGTAACCGGCCGCCGTGGGAGCAGATCGCTCGCTCGGTCGGCGCACAGGCATTCACCGGGCGAACAGCGCAATGAAGATCACGATACGCCAGCTTCAGGTCTTTGATGCCATCGCCACGATCGGGAGCGTCACCGCGGCGGCGCGTCGGCTCAACATGAGCCAGAGTGCGGCCAGCAGCGCGCTGAACGACCTCCAGATCATCCTGCAGCGCAACCTCTTCGCGCGGGCGCGCGGCCTCCCGCTGCAGATCACGGAAGAAGGGCGCCGCATGCATCCGATCGTCCGTTCCCTGCTGGGGATGATCGAGGATCTCGAAGGCGATCGCAGTGATGCGCCGCTCAGCGGGCAGCTCGTGATCGGGGCGACGCCGATGATCGCGGAGACGCTGCTGCCGCCGATCTGCGTGGAGTTCATGCGGCTGCACCCGGAGGTACAGATCCGTGTCGAATCCGAATTGACGATGGTCCTGTTCGAGCGGCTGGGCCGGTTCGAGCTCGAAACCGCGCTGATCGAGAATTTCCCCGAAGTGCCCGGCGTTCAGCTGACCCCGTGGCGGACCGACGAGCTCGTTCTGGTGGTATCGCCCACCCACCCGCTTGCCGCCCAAACGGACCTGACGATTGCTGACCTTGCGGGCCAGCGCTGGTGCCTGCGCGAGCCCGAATCGTCCGAAGCGGCGCGGCTGCGCTACATGATGCATGAGCATATCGGGCAGCTGTTCGTGGGGTTCGAAGCCACCAGCAACCTGGGCTTACGAGACGCCATTGTCGCCGGGGGCGGCATCGGCTGCCTGTCGCGCGAGCTCGTCAAGTTCGATCTGGAGCTCGGCCGGCTGGTGCAACTGCAGGTCGCGGGGTTCGCCTACACCCGGACCCTGAGCCTGGCCCGGCCGAAGAACATCTGGCGCAGCCGGCTTGTCTCCACATTCGACTCATTCCTGTTCGAGACCGCAACACCCATCGGTTGAGCCGATAAGGGTCATACAGCTTTAGCCTCTATTCCGGTCGCTACGCATGACGTAACGCTTCGAACCAACAGCTATAAGAACGTCTTGTACCCGAGATGCGAGCTGCTTGGAGAGGTGTTTGGCTGGTTTTTCCGGCTGATGACTCATGCTTGCAGCTATCCGACGCCCTCCGGCGCATGCGCTATCCGCGACAAGGAAGGATTCAGCATGACCTTTGTCTTCAGCGCCGATGGTCATTTCGTCGAACCCAACGACCTGTTCAGCGAGGGTCTGCCTGCTTCTTTGAGGAAGTTCGGGCTGCACGCGGAGAAGGACGGCGATTTCATCCTCTCCAAAGCAGGCGACAAAGTGCTCCAGCGCACCCCGATCGAACGCGGACCGCCGCGGCTGGGGGCGGACGGAGAACCGTTCGGCCGCCCTGACCGGCGCGGCAACCGCGAGATCGAGTTCCGGCTCCAGGACATGGCGCTCGACGGGGTCGATGCGGAGATCGGGTTCCCCAGCCTCGGCCTCACCGCCTACATGATCGAGAATGCCGAGGCCGAGCTCGCCACCGCGCAAGTCTACAACGACTGGCTGCACGGCCTGCTCAAGGATCACACGCGCACGTTCGTGCGCTGCGGCATCCTGCCCGTTCGCGACATCGGGAACACCGTGGCGGAAATGGAGCGCATCGCCGCGCTCGGCTTCACCTCGGCGATGCTGCCGAGCCTGATCGAGCGCGATTCGGGCCTGCCGCAATATACCAGCGATGCGTGGGATCCGGTGTTCGACGCAGCCGAGCGGCTTGGTATCGTGTTCGCGCTGCACACCGGCACCGGTCGCAACGACGTGCGCAGCTTCCGCGGCCCCGGCGGCGCGGTGATGAATTACATGATCCAGTCTACCGACGGGATGATCACCATCGGCGCGATGGTATCGGGGGGCCTGCTCGACCGGTTTCCTGGCGCGAAAGTCTGCGTGATCGAGGGCGGTGCGAGCTGGCTGGCCGCGCTCGCCGAGCGGATGGACGAAGTCTACGCGGCGCACGACATGTTCGTGCGGCCCAAGCTCAGCCTGATGCCGCGTGAGATCATCCAGCGTCAGGTCGCGTGCTCGTTCCAGACCGATCGCGCCTGCATCATGTCGCGCTCGGTGACCGGCACGGCTGCGCTGATCTGGGGCGCTGACTATCCGCACCACGAGGGCACGTTCCCACGCTCGCGCGAGGTCATCGCGCACCTGTTCGACGGGATCGACATCTCGGAACGCGAAAAGGCCGACATCATCGGCGGCAACGCGGCGCGATTGTTCCGGCTCGATCGCCCTGAGCTGGTCGATGCGTGACGAAGACGCGGCGGCAGGGGCGCACGTGAGCGGACAGGGTCTCGAAACGGGTGATCGCGCGATCGCCTGGATCAAGCCGACCGAAGCGCAGCGCGAGGCGCTGGCGCAGGCCCGCTCGCGCACGCTGTGGCAAGCTCTCTCGGACTCGGCCGCATTCGATCCGAACCGCGAGGCGCTGGTCGCCGCCGACGACGAGGGCGTGGTCGCCCGGCTGACTTATGGCGAACTGCTGGAGCGCGTGCGCAGGTTCTCCGCCGGCCTCGCCAGCATCGGCGTGCAGCGCGGCGACCGCGTCGTGCTGTGGATGACCAACCGGCTGGAGTGGGTCATCTCGTGCTTCGCCGCGGTGCGGCTCGGCGCGATCGTGGTGCCGGTCAACACGTTCCTGAAGCCGCCCGAGATCGCGTACCTGATCGCCCAGTCGGGCGCGCGGCACCTGATCATGCTCGACGGCTTCCGCAAGCTCGACATGCCCGCGATGCTGACCGAGATCTGTCCCGAATTCGGAGACGCCACGCAGCCCGGCGCGCTCTGTTCGCGCGCTCTGCCGGACCTGCGCAACGTGATCCTGTTCCAGCGGATCGGGCGGCCGCATCCGGGCGCGTTCGACTGGGCGGCGCTCGATGCCGGGGAGAGCGAAGGGCTCGCCGCCGCCGATCGCATGACCGCCGATGTCACGCCTCAGGACGTGATCATGGTCAAGTACACGTCGGGCAGCACCGGCTTCCCCAAGGGCGTGATGCTCCAGCAGGGCGGCTTCATCGCAAACGGCATCCTGCACGCCCGCCGGACGGGCATGCGGCGCGAGGATATCTACTTCTCGATGATGCCGCTGTTTCACGCCGGCGGCAGCATCTACGGGCTGATGAGCATGCTCCCGCAAGGCGGGACGCTGATCTTCACCGAGGCGTTCAACGTCGATCTCGCGCTGCAGCTGATCCAGCGGGAACGGCCGACGATCTTTATCAGCGTGCTCGGCAAGGAGGTCGTGATGGCCGCGCACGAGCAGGGCATTGTGCTCGACAGTCCGTGGATGTCGCATGTCCATAACGATGCGGCGCGGCAGGTCCTGCCCAACGCCCGTTTCTCGTTCTCGCCTTACGGCCTGACGGAGACCTACGGCCCGTCGGCGATCACCGGCCCCGGCGATCCGCCGGAAAAGCAGCTCACCACCGGCGGCCGTCCGCTCGACGGCAACGAGATCCGCGTGATCGATCCGGCCACCGGCCGCGATCTGGGCCCGGGCGAGATCGGCGAGGCGTGGCTGCGCGGAAACACCATGCTCGGCTACTGGAACAAGCCCGAAGAGACCGCCGCCACGCTCGATCAGGACGGCTGGATCCATTCGCAGGACCTGGTGACCGTCGATGAGGACGGCTTCGTCACCTACCGCGGCCGGATCAAGCTGATGGCCAAGGTCGGCGGCGAGAACGTCAGCCTCGAGGAAGTCGAGCGCGTCCTCTCCGAACACGAGGCGATCACGCATTGCGCGGCCGTGGGCGTGGCGGACGCGCGCAAGATCGAGGCGGTGCGGGTCTATGTGATCTGCCGCAG
>CAJCHR010000276.1 GCA_903970225.1 Actinobacteria bacterium 21-64-8
TCCGGTGCTGATCCAGCTTTCGCCGATTCCGAGGATCAGACGACCGGCCACCAGCCAGGCGAGATCGCTCGTCAGAGCCGAGCCGGTGTAGCGGTGCTCGCTCGCGAAGCTGCCGGAGACCGATCCCGAAGACTGGCCGAAGGCGAGTCCCAGCAGTGAGAAGCCAGAGATCATGAACGCCAGTTCGCCAAGCTCTCCATGCCGCAGCAACTGCGGCGCGAAGCCGCTGAACACCGCGATCGCGACGGCGGAATAGGCGAGCAGGCTGCGCCGCCCGATCCGATCCGCGACGACGCCGGAAACGAACATCGCCGCTATCCCGAAGACCGACGAGAGGCTCTCGATCAGCAGGAACCGCGTGGGCTCCTCCTTGGTGAAGATGAACACCCAGGACAGCGGGAACACCGTCACCATGTGAAACAGCGCGAAGCTGGCAAGCGGGGCGAACGCGCCGATCACGATCGTGCGCCATTCGGTCCTGATCGTTTCGATCGGGCTTGCCGGGTGCAGATCGCGGGTATCGAATGCCTGCTGGAACTCGGGCGTCTCGACGATGCGCAGCCGCGCGAACAGCGCGACGACGTTGATCGCGAACGCGACGAAGAACGGGAAGCGCCAGCCCCATTCGAGGAAATCGTCGGCCGGCAGGGCCGCTGTGAAGAACGCGAACAGCAGGCTCGCCACGATCAGGCCGAGCGGGGCGCCGAGCTGCGGGATCATCGCGTACCAGCCGCGCCTGTTCTCGGGCGCGTTGAGCGCGAGCAGCGAGGCTAGGCCGTCCCAGGTGCCGCCCAGCGCAAAACCCTGGCCCAGACGGAGCAATGCCAGAAGCCAGATCGACGCATTCCCAAGGCTTGCGTAGCCCGGCAGGAACGCGATCGCCGCGGTCGAGCCGCCCAGCATGAACAGCGCGACCGTCAGCTTCACGCCCCGTCCGAACGCGCTGTCGAGCGCCATGAACGCGAACGATCCTGCCGGCCGTGCGACGAACGCCAGGGCGAAGATCGCGAACGAGTACAGCGTGCCGGTCAGGGGATCGACGAACGGGAAGAAGAATTTGGGGAAGACCAGCACCGAGGCGATGGCGTAGACGAAGAAGTCGAAGAACTCCGAGGTCCGCCCGATGATCACCCCGATCGCGATATCGCCCGAGGACACGTGGTCGCCCGCGTGGTCATCCTGGCCGAATTCGATGGCAGCTGCGGGCATTTCGCGTGTGTACTCCGGTCGAGCGCATAAGTCGCCTGGCATGCGCCGGCCGACGTTCAGGAACGTTATCGACCCCTATCGGGTTCAAAGGGATTGGACAAAATGTCCTATCGTCGCGGCCCACCGTTAGTTCTAGGCGCTTTGGACATGCCATCACCGCCCTTCCTCGCACGCGCCGCCCGCTTCAGCGTGCTGTTGCCGATCACGGCATTTCTCGGCGGATGCCACTCGGTGGTGCTCGATCCCGCCGGCGATGTCGCGCGGCGACAGGCGGAACTGGTGATGATCGCCACCGGGCTGATGCTGCTGATCGTCATTCCGGTGATGGTGCTGATCGTGCTGTTCGCGTGGCGTTATCGCGCGACCAACGAAGAGGCGCATTACGATCCCGACTGGCACCATTCGACCCAGCTCGAACTCGTGATCTGGTCGGCGCCGCTGCTGATCATCATCGCGCTGGGCGCGGTGACCTGGGTCGGCACGCACCTGCTCGATCCTTACCGGATGATCGGCCACATCGACGCGACTCATGATGTGCCCGCGAACGCCAAGACGCTCGAGGTCGATGTCGTCGCGCTCGATTGGAAGTGGCTGTTCATCTATCCCGAGCAGAAGATCGCGACGGTCAACCAACTGGTGCTGCCCACCAACCGCCCGGTGCGGTTTCGCATCACCTCCTCATCGGTGATGAACTCGTTCTATGCGCCCGCGCTGGCGGGACAGATCTACGCGATGCCGGGCATGCAGACGACGCTTCACGCCGTGCTCAACCGCGAGGGCGACTATACCGGGATCTCCGCGAATTTCAGCGGCGCAGGCTTTTCGCATATGCATTTCGCGATGAAGGGCGTTGCTCCTGCCGCATTCGACGCATGGGCGGTGGGCGCGCATGCGGGGCAGGGCAACCTCGACCGCGCAACCTACCTCGCGCTCGCCAAGCCGAGCGAGAAGGAGCCCGAGCGCACGTTCGCGAACGTTTCGCCCGAACTGTTCGACCTGGTGGTTAACATGTGCGTCGAGCCGGGCAAGATGTGCGCGAGCCAGATGATGGCGCTCGATGCGCGGGGCGGAACACCGATCGCCGAGAGTGCGAAGGTCGCGGCGCTGAGCTATGACAAGCTCGGCCGCGCCAACGGTCCTTCCGCCGACGCCTATACCAAAGCCTACTGCGCGCAGAACACACCCGTGGGCGTGCCGCTTCGCGAAATCGCCGTACCTGCCAACTCCAGCACCCTTCGCGGTTCGGGTGTCACGTGGCCGGCGGCGGCTGTGCGTGCGGCAGCGATCTTCCCGGGCCTCTCCGCGAAGCTCGGCCGCCCCCTCTCCTGATTCGGACATGAACCCATGACGCCCCCTGACCAGACCTGGTCCCCGCTACTCGGCCGCCTCTCGCTCGATTCGCTGCCTTTGCACGAGCCGATCGTGCTTGTGACGTTCGTGGGTGTCGCGATCGGCGGGATCGCGCTGCTGGGTGTGCTCACCTACTTCAAGCTGTGGGGCTATCTGTGGCGCGAATGGTTCACCAGCGTCGATCACAAGAAGATCGGCGTGATGTACATGGTGCTCGGCCTGGTGATGTTCATTCGCGGGTTTTCCGATGCATTGCTGATGCGCTCGCAGCAGGCGGTCGCGTTCAACGGCAATGACGGGTTCCTGCCCGCGCACCACTACGACCAGGTGTTCACCGCGCACGGGGTGATCATGATCTTCTTCGCCGCGATGCCGTTCGTGACGGGTTTGATGAATTTCGCGGTGCCGCTGCAGATCGGCGCTCGCGACGTCTCGTTTCCGTTCCTCAACAATTTCAGCTTCTGGATGACCACCGCGGGCGCCGTGCTCGTGATGGCATCGCTGTTCATCGGCGAGTTCGCGAAGACCGGCTGGCTCGCGTACCCTCCGCTTTCGGGCATTGCCTACAGTCCTGACGTCGGCGTCGACTATTACATCTGGTCGCTTCAGGTCGCGGGCATCGGCACGACGCTTTCGGGCATCAACCTCGTGGCCACGATCATCAAGCTGCGCGCGCCAGGCATGACCATGATGCGCATGCCGATCTTCGTGTGGACCAGCCTGTGCACCAACGTGCTGATCGTCGCGTCCTTCCCGGTGCTGACCGCGGTGCTCGCGCTGCTCAGCCTCGACCGGTACATCGGCACCGATTTCTTCACCAACGACTTCGGCGGATCGCCGATGATGTACGTGAACCTGATCTGGATCTGGGGTCACCCAGAGGTCTACATCCTGGTGCTGCCGCTGTTCGGCGTGTTCTCGGAAGTGACCGCGACGTTCTCGGGCAAGCGGCTCTTTGGCTACTCGTCGATGGTCTACGCGACGATCGTCATCACCATCCTGTCGTACCTCGTGTGGCTCCACCACTTCTTCACGATGGGTTCTGGCGCCAGCGTCAACAGCTTCTTCGGCATCACCACGATGGTGATCTCGATCCCGACCGGCGCGAAGCTCTTCAACTGGCTGTTCACGATGTACCGAGGCCGCATCCGCTTCGAGCTGCCGATGATGTGGACGGTCGCGTTCATGCTGACGTTCACGATCGGCGGCATGACCGGCGTGCTGCTCGCGGTGCCGCCGGCCGACTTCGTGCTGCACAACTCGCTGTTCCTGATCGCGCACTTCCACAACGTGATCATCGGCGGCGTGGTGTTCGGCGTGTTCGCGGGCATCAACTACTGGTGGCCCAAGGCGTTCGGCTTCAAGCTCGATCCGTTCTGGGGCAAGGTCAGCTTCTGGTGCTGGGTCCCCGGCTTCTGGATCGCGTTCACGCCGCTTTATGTGATGGGCCTAATGGGCGTGACCCGGCGCCTGCGCGTGTTCGACGATCCTTCGCTGCAGATCTTCTTCATCATTGCCGCATTCGGCGCGTTGCTGATCGCGGCCGGTATCGGCGCGATGATCGTGCAGTTCGCGGTCTCGATCTGGAACCGCGAAAAGCTGCGCGACTGGACCGGCGATCCCTGGGGCGGGCGCACGCTCGAATGGTCGACCAGTTCGCCGCCGCCTGCATACAACTTCGCGTTCACCCCGATCATCCATGACGCTGACGCTTGGGCGGACATGAAGCGCGCTGGCGCGCCGCGGCCGGTCGATGGCTTCCGTCCGATTCACATGCCCAAGAACACCGGCGCCGGGATCATCCTCTCGGGAATGGCGGCAGCTTTCGGGTTCGGCATGATCTGGCACATCTGGTGGCTTGCCGCGATTAGCCTGGCGGCGATCCTGGTCACCGCGATCGGTCACACGTTCAATTATGCCCGGGACTTCCACATACCCGCCGCAGACGTGACCGCAGTCGAGAATGAGCGCACGCGCCAGCTTGCAGGAGCAGCAGCGTGACCGTTTCCGCCGCCAACGGCCCCGACGCGCATGACCTGACCGCGCGGTTCTACGAACTCGATGAGCACGATCATCCGGAAGGCGGCAGCACGCTGCTGGGCTTCTGGATCTACCTGATGAGCGACTGCCTGATCTTCGCGATGCTGTTCGCGGCGTTCGGCGTGCTCGGCGGCAACTACGCGGCGGGGCCGGGCCCTAGAGACCTGTTCGAGCTGCCATTAGTGGCGCTCAACACCTCGATGCTGCTGTTCTCTTCGATCACGTATGGCTTTGCGATGCTGGCGATGCAGGGCGGCAAGGCGAAGACGACGCAGCTTTGGCTGGTCGTCACCGCGCTGTTCGGCGCGGCGTTCCTGGGCATCGAGCTTTACGAATTCCATCACCTGATCGTCGAAGGCGCGACGCCGCAGCGCAGCGCGTTCCTGTCCTCGTTCTTCACGCTGGTGGGTACGCACGGGCTTCACGTCACGTTCGGACTGGTGTGGATCACGGTGCTGTTCGTGCAGGTCGGCCTGCGCGGGCTGACCCTCGCCAACCAGCGCAGGCTGATGTGCCTGAGCTTGTTCTGGCACTTCCTCGACGTCATCTGGATCGGCGTCTTCACCTTCGTCTACCTGATGGGGATGCTCCGATGAGCGCCGCGCATACTCCCGATGAGCAGCTTTCGCGTCACGTCCACGCGCCCGATCACAGCGTCGCGAACGATCACGATCATGATCACGCAGCGCACGGAACCTTGCGCGATTACCTGTGGGGCTTCGGCCTTTCGGTGATCCTCACCGTGGTGCCGTTCTGGCTGGTGATGAGTGGAACGATCCCCGACAAGACCGTGACCGCGCTGGTGATCTCCGGGTTCGCGGCGCTGCAGGTCATCGTCCACATGATCTTCTTCCTGCACATGAACCCGCGGTCCGAGGGCGGGTGGAACCTGCTCGCGCTGATCTTCACCGTGGTGGTCGTGGTCATCTCGCTCAGCGGGTCGCTGTGGGTGATGTATCACCTCAATCAGAACATGATGCCGACCACGGTGAAGCAGATGGAACAGATGCCGTGAATGAAGGCGCGGCGCGCGGCGGCCGCCCGGTCGCCGTCGTCGCCGCATTATTGGTCCTGGCGGCGGCGTTCGTCGCTCTGGGCGTGTGGCAGGTCCAGCGTCTCGCGTGGAAAGAGGCGCTAATCGCCCGCACCGACGCGGCGATGCATGCGCCGCCTGTGGCGCTGAACGGTCTCCCCCGCGATCTGGTGACCAGCGAATATCGGCGCGTGGTCCTGACGGGCCGCTACGAGGGGCATGGGTTGGTCCTCGTCACCGGCACTTCGGTGCTCGGCAGCGGCTATTGGGTGCTCGTTCCGGTGCGCGATGATGCGGGCCGGACGATCTACGTGAACCGCGGTTATCTCCCGATCGGCAGCCGCGCGGACGCCGCGCGGCGCGCGCTCCCGGCCACTGTGTTGACCATCACAGGTCTTCTTCGCCTGACCGAGCCCGGCGGCACATGGCTGCGTGCCAATCACCCGGCCGAAAACCGCTGGTACTCGCGCGACGTCGCCGCGATCGCCGCGCGGTACGGCGTCCAGGCAGATCCGCGCCTGTTCGTGGATGTGCAGAGCGAATCGCCCAAATCGCCCGGAACGCCGGAACAGGACCTGACGATCGTCGAGTTCCCCAACAACCATCTCGGTTACGCGCTGACGTGGTTCACGCTCGCGCTGTTGTGCATGGGAGGGGCGTTCGTGCTATGGCGCCGCGCGCCGTGAATGCGCTTGTAGCCCCCACCATTTATCCGCCCGCAAGTGCCCGCAACATGGGCTTGCTGGTGCAATTGCGCTGGATCGCGGTGTTCGGCCAGCTCGTCACCATCGCCGCGGCGTGGGGGGTGCTCGCCATCAGGTTGCCGCTTGCGCATCTGGTTGCCGTGCCGGTGCTTCTGGCGGTGATCAACGTCGCTACGATGGCGCTCTATCGCAACCGTTCCGGCTTTACCTCGATCGAGCTGCTGGGCGCGCTGATGGTCGACGTGATGTCGCTCGCGTGGGCGCTCTATCTGACCGGCGGGACCAGCAATCCGTTCGCCTTCCTGTTCCTGCTGCAGATCGTGATCGGCGCGATCCTGCTGCCGCCGAACTGGAGCGCGATCGTCGCGCTTGTCGCGGGACTGACGTTTGCCGTGCTCGCCCGCGAACACCGCCCGCTGCTGCTGCCGCCGGGCACCGTTCTCAACCCGACACGCGTTTACCTGTTCGGAAACTTCGTCTGTTTCCTGCTGATCGCGGCGTTGTTGGTGTTCTTCCTTATCCGCATGGATCGCAACCGCCGCCAGAGCGACGATGCGCTGGCGACGTTGCGCCAGCGCGCCGCCGAAGAGCAGCATATCGTGCGCATGGGCCTGCTCGCCTCGGGCGCCGCGCACGAACTGGGAACGCCGATGGCCACGATGTCGGTGCTGGTCAGCGACTGGCGCAGACATCCGGCGTTCCGCGCAAGTTCCGATCTGCTTGAGGAACTCGACGAGATCGAAACCGAGCTGCGGCGCTGTAAGTCGATCGTCACGGGAATACTGCTGTCCGCCGGTGAGGCGCGCGGCGAAAATCCGTTGCCGATGATGCTGTCCGAATTCCTCGCCGCGATCGCCTCGGAATGGTCCGACCGGAGCTACGGCGCGGTGCGCTGGGTCAACGACCTTTCCGAAGACCGCCTGATCATCGCCGACAGGGCGCTGCGACAGGTGATCGGCAATGTGATCGACAACGCGCTGGAAGTCTCTCCGGGCTTCGTCGAACTGCGGTCGCACGTCACGAACAACGCGCTCGTCCTCGACACGACCGATCGCGGCCCGGGTTTCACGCCGGAGATGATCGATGCGATCGGAAGACCCTACTCCTCAACCAAGGGCCGGGCGGGTGGCGGGCTCGGCCTGTTCCTCGTCGTCAATGTGATCCGCCGGCTCGGCGGGAACGTGGGCGTGAGCAACCTCGAAGAGGGA
>CAJCHR010000277.1 GCA_903970225.1 Actinobacteria bacterium 21-64-8
CGCCCCTTTGCATTCCTATTCAAGTTGCCGTTTCGCCGCCCGCCGCGGCGCCTTGGTGAAGCTCCATTGGCCAGCGCCGGGCCGGGCGACGAGATTGCCGATTGATCCGGGCCGCCCTTGCACCAGTTCATCGAACAAGGCCGCGACCACGCCGCCTCGCGGCTCCGCGCCGTCAAGCTGCGTGACGATCCGCGCGATCACCCGCAGCGCGACTGCACGCGGCGCTTGGGGCCGGTAATCGATACCAAGCCCCAGGGTGACACATTCCTCCCACTCGCGCCGCGCCGCCCATTCGAGCGCGATATCGGCGTCTGCGAGATGCGCGGCGCTCCGCGCGATCGCGGGCACGTCCAGCCAGGGCGTCATCGCGATCGCCTTGCGGATCCGCACGCGATCAAAGCGGTCGTCGCGGTTCGAGGGATCATCCGCAGCTGTGACACGGGCCGCCGTGACCACCTCGCCGAGCTCGGCACGGCGCCAGCCCAGCAGCGGGCGGAGCAGCAGCGAGCGCGATCCCGGGACGAACCCCCGCTCGCGCGTTCCGGCAAGACCGGCGACCCCGCTCGCGCGGCCAAGTCGTAGCAGCAGCGTCTCGGCCTGGTCGTCAGCATGATGCGCGGTCGCCAGCGCCGCGAGTCCGCGCTGCTCCATCCACTGCGCAAGCGCTGCGTAGCGCGCCCCGCGCGCCTCGGCCTGGAGATTGCCGGGCGCGACATCGACGGCAAGCACCCGATGCGGCACACCGAGCGCCGCCGACAACGCGGCGACTGCCGCTGCCTCCCCCGCACTTTCAGCCCTGAGCTGATGATCGACCGTGGCCGCCTCGACGCCGCCGGGCAGCGCTGCCGCGGCGAGCAGCAGCAGCGCGGTGCTGTCGGGGCCGCCCGATACCGCGATCCCCAGTTTGGCGCCGGGGTCCTTCCGCAGCTCCGGCCACACCGCGGCCAGCGCGGCGGTGAACCGCTCGATCAGCGCCCGGTCGAGCGCCTCAGGAACAGCTGAGGCCCCGGCGGGTATCGTCATAATCGGCCTTGAGCCGCGCGGCGGCTTCCGCCGCGAACGTGGTCGAGAACTCGCCCAGCGCGACACAAGCGCGCTGGGTATCCCCGAGCTGCTTCATCGATCGCGCGAGATAGAGCAGGCTGTCGGCAGCGCGAGGGCCCTTCTTGTCGGCCTGATAGTTCTGCAGGAACCACTTCGCCGCCTCACGCGGCTCGTTGTCCTCGAGATAAGCGCGGCCGAGCAGGTTGCGCGCATAGCTGACCCGCGGATGTTTGGGGTACTTCTGAAGGTAGAGCTTCAGCTGCTGCTCGGCCTCGGGGTAGAATTTCGCGTCGAACAGGCGGAATCCGTAGGAGTAATCGTCGTCGCCCGCGTCGTCGCTCTGCGGCTTTTCGATCGCGCGCACCGCTTGGGTGCGCCCGGCGGAAGGCTTGGTTGACGAAGTCGACTGCTGCGGCGGCGATGCGGCAGGCCTGCCGGCGGAGCGGCGCTCGGCTGGCAGCGAGGAGACGACCGGTGCGGTCAAAGCGGGAGGCGGTCCCGCATCAGCCGGCGACGGCGCTGCGGCGGCCAGCTTGGCCTCGACTTGCGAAAGCCGATTCGAATTCTGCTCGGTCTCCGCCGTGACTCGCGCGAGCTGCGCTTCGACCGCGTCCATCCGGCCGAGCAGGTCGGTGATCGGCGTGGTCGAGGGTCCGGGCGAAGATGTCGTCGCGCTGGGCGGGGCGACAATCTCGGGCTGGAAGGTCGCGCCGGCGCCGTTGGGGAACACCTTGCGCTGGAGCGCTCGCACTTCGGCCTCGAGCTTGCGTAGCCGCGCCTCGTCGGCGGAATCCTGCGCGAATGCCGGGATGGACGGCAGCGCTGACCCCAGCAAAAGCACGGCACCCAGCAAAGCGCGGCTGCGAGTCCCCGCGCGGGGACGGATGGGAGATGATGGAATCACGGGAAACGCCCTCTCAAAGCTTCGTCGTCCGCGCTTTCGCACTCATGCTTGATAGGGGCGTGGTTCGAACGCGCGATGAACACTGCTGATGCCCCGGCGCGGGGCGCGCTGTCGAGACCGGCCCTCACCGAAATCGGTGGAATGTCAGGTAGGCGGGGGGACCGGCTTGAACGTCGGGGGTGTCAGCGGTGCCTGTGTCGCCCGTACTATCGGATGCATGGCCGCCGCAACCGGGGCCGGAACGCCGGACGCCGGACGCGCCAGCAGCGAGACGGCGTCCACCGGCACATCCTTGACCTTGCCGGGTTTGGTGCTGACCGGCGCGACCGGCTTGCCGCCGATCGTGATGGCCAGCGCGTCGGCCCGGCCGGTCCACAGCTTGGGGCCGACCGCATCGGCGGGAACGGTGTAGCTCTCGCCTTGCGCCAGTTGCTTTTGCATCAGTTGCTTGCCCGATGCATCGTAGAACTTGACCCAGATCGCCGGCGCGGTCGCGGTGAACACCACAGCGCCTCCAGTCGGCGCTGCGACGCTGGCGACTGCCTTGGGAGCTGGCGCACCGGTGGCGCTGGCAGACGGCGCGGGCGCGCTCGCCAACTCGGCCAACGGGACACCGGGCGCGATGAACGTGCGCCACACCGCGAAAATCCCTGCAAATACGATGACCGCGGCGATGACCCCCAGCCAGGCGATGCCCCTGCCCGGCACCCGAGCCGGATCGCCAGGCTCAAAAGCAATGGGTCGTGGCCGCTCGGTCTCATCGAGTTGATCGGTCTCGGCGCGGACGGCGGCGGCGATCTCCTGCTCGGGGAGACCGACGGTTCGCGCGTATGCGCGGGCAAAGCCGACCGCATAAGTCCGGCTCGCCAGATCACCGAAGCGGCCCTCCTCGATCGCCGCCAGATGCCGCACCGACACGCGGGTGCGCGAGGCGATGTCTTCGAGTGAAAGACCGGCAGCCAGCCGGGCCTCGCGCAGCCGATCGGCCACGCCGCCAGGCGCGGGATTTGTCACGGATTCATTCTCACCGACCATTCCGGCCCTTGCTCCGGTTCGCTCGTCCGACCCGGACGGCACACAGAACCTCGCCCGCTTGCGATGTCAATCGCGGGCTCGCGCAATCCCCTGTCGATCCGCGATTTTCCCGTTTTGGAAGTGCTTCGGAGTCGGCAAGGCTCACTCCAAAACCGCCCCACGCTCCGCCGCCCAGGCGCGCAGCACTTCGCGCAGGTTTGGCGGCGGTGCGCGCAGCCAGCCGGCCATCGCATCGCCGATCTCCACCGAATCGATCTTGCGCACCATTTCCTTGATCGGACCGACCGCCGCCGGGGTGATCGACAGCCTCCGGATGCCGAGCCCGATCAGCGCCAATGCTTCCAGCGTGCGCCCGCCCATCTCGCCGCACACCGTCACTGAGACATCGTGCAGCGCGCAGCCATCGACCACGCGCTTGAGAAACCGGAGGACCGACGGGCTGAGCCAGTCGTAACGCTCGGCAAGCTTGGGATTCGCGCGATCGGCGGCAAACAGAAACTGAGTCAGATCGTTGGTACCGATCGACATGAACGAGAGGTGCGGACAGATCAGATCGAGCTGCTCGGCCAGTGCAGGCACCTCCAGCATGGCACCGTAGCGGATCTTCTGGGGGAGCACTTTCTTCCGCTTCCTCAAATACGCGACCTGCGCCTCGAAAATGTCACGCGCGGCCATGAACTCCCACGGCTCGCAGACCATCGGGAACATCACGTTGAGCGTTCGTCCGCCCGCGGCTTCCAACAGCGAGCGCGCCTGCGCCTTGAGCAGCCCGTCGCGTTCGAGCGCGACGCGCAGCGCGCGCCAGCCCATCGCCGGGTTCTCCTCGCCGCCGCCTTCGTCCTGGCGCAAGTACGGAAGCGCCTTGTCCCCGCCGATGTCGACGGTGCGGAACACCACCTCCTTGTCGCCCGCAGCTTCCAGCACGTCGCGGTATAGCCGCGTCTGCCGCTCGCGCGCGGGGAGAGTCGCCGAGACGAGGAACTGGAACTCGGTGCGGAACAGGCCGATGCCATCGGCGCCGGTGAGCGCAAGATTGGGGAGATCGTCCTTGAGCCCGGCGTTGATCATCACCGTGATCCGCTCGCCATCCTTGGTGAACGGCTCGACATCGCGCAGCTTGGCATAAGCCGCCTGGCGCTCGCGGCTCTTGGCGGTCCGCTCCTCGAACGCCTCGATCACCGCTGCCGCTGGCCGCACGGTGACCACGCCCTCGTCGCCATCGAGCAGAAGAGGGTCGCCATCGCGAATTTTGCCGCGCACGCTCCGGATCCGCCCGAGCACCGGCACGTTCATCGCGCGCGCGACGATCACCACGTGGCTGGTCAGCGATCCTTCCTCGAGGATGACACCCTTGAGTTTGCGCCGGTCGTATTCGAGCAACTCGGCGGGGCCGAGATTGCGCGCGATCACGATCGCGTCGTTGCGCAGGCCGAGCGAGGCGGCGGTGCCAAGCTGACCCGAGACGATCCGCAGCAGCCGGTTCGACAGGTCCTCCAGATCGTGCATGCGGTCGGCGAGCAATGGATCGTCGATCTGGCGCATCCGCATCCGCGTGCGCTGCTGGACTCGCTCGATCGCCGCCTCGGCGGTCAGGCCCGAATCGATCGCCTCGTTGATCCGCCGCGACCAGCCTTCGTCGTAGGCGAACATGCGATAGGTCTCGAGCACCTCCTCGTGCTCGCCACCGACGCCGAACTCGGCCTGGCTTGCCATCCGGTCGATCTGTTCGCGCATGCGGTCGAATGCGAGATAGACGCGCTGGCGCTCAGCCTCGGTATCCTCGGCCACCACATGTTCGATTGTAACGCGCGGCTGATGATAAACCGCGGTACCCACCGCGAGTCCCTTGACCAGCGTCAGCCCGCGCAAAAGCTCGCTGCCGCTTTGCCCGTGCGTGATGCCGTGGCTTTCGTCATCGATCAGATCAGCGTTGGAGATGAGTTCGGAAATCACCATTGCCACGGTCTGCAGCGCCTCGATCTCCACCTCCTCGTAGCGGCGCGGCTCGACGTGCTGCACCGCGAGCACGCCGACCGCACGTTCGAGCCGGACGATCGGCACGCCGGCGAACGAGTGGAACTTTTCCTCGCCCGTCTCAGGGCGGAACGCGAAGTCGGGATGCGACGCGGCCTCGGCCAGGTTGAGCGTCTCGGTGTGCTCGGCGATCGTGCCGACAAGACCTTCGCCGATCGCCAGGCGCGTGACGTGCACCGCTTCCTGTGCGAGGCCGCGAGTCGCGAACAGTTCGAGCATGCCCTCGCGCAGCAGGTAGATCGAGCAGACTTCGCTATCGAGCCCCGCGCCAATCACTTCGACCACGGTGTTGAGCTTGGCCTGCGCGCCGCTGCGCGAGGCCATTACGTCATGAAGCCGGGTCAGGATCGTGCGCGCAGCGGCTACGGCGTTAAAGCTCATGGCCACCGCCTAACCCAAACCGGCACGCTTGGAAACGCGCGGTAGCGCAGCGGCGACTCATCGAATGTTGTGCGCAGCTGTTCGCGTCGCTT
>CAJCHR010000278.1 GCA_903970225.1 Actinobacteria bacterium 21-64-8
AGGTCCGCCGCTATGTCATCGGCGACGAGACGCCGCGCTTCACCGGCTATGTCGCCTGGCGGTTCATGTTGCCCGCCGAGATCGCCGTACCGTTGCTGCGGGGACGAGCGGTGACGATCACGTGCGGCGCCGACGCCACCCTCACCTGCTACACGATCGGCAAGGGGCGATTGGTCAATTGCGTCGCTCTCGTGCGCTCCGAGGGCTGGGGCGAAGAGGGGTGGAGCATCCCCGGCGACCCGGCGGAACTCGCCGCCCACTTCGCCACCGCGCATCCCGACGCACGCGCGATCGTCGCCGCGGCAGCGGAGGGCGCGCTGTTCACATGGGCGCTGTTCGATCGCGCCCCAGCGAGAGGATGGACGCGCGGCCGCGTCGCGTTGCTCGGTGACGCCGTGCATCCCGTGCTCCCGTTCCTGGGGCTGGGCGCCGGACTGGCGATCGAGGACGCGGTGATATTGGCGCGATCGCTGTCCGCCTATCCCCGGGCGGATGCCTTCCGCCGGTACGAGACGGGCCGGGCGCCGCGGGCCGCGCTGATCCAGCGCATGTCTGCGGATCAGGGCGACGCGTTCGCGCGGATCGGGGTGGAGCGCACGGTGGGCACGGCGCCGTTTTTCGATCGCTCGCTGTTCGACTATGATCCATCGACGGTGCCGCTTTAGCCGGGCAGGTCCGCCACGAAGTGCTCGACGGCCCTGGCAACGCCGGCCGGATCGGCGGTCGGCTGGAAATTGCCCCCCGCGGTGACGGCAACATGCGCATTCGGGAACAAGGCCGTGGCGCGATCGAAATGCGCATGGAAGAAATCGTCGGGTGAGGTGAGCAGCAGCACCGTGTGGGTCACGCCACGGGCGGTCGCCGCTTCGTCGTATCGGGCGACGGCGCTGTACGCCTGCGGGCGACCGCGCCAGGCGCGCAGCATCGCCACGACCTCGTCATGGAGCAGTTCCACGCTGCAATCCGGATTGAAGGCGGCGGCATAATCCCAGTTCGTCTGCAGATGCTTCCCGTCGCGGCGCGGCGCGATCGGCTGGTTGTAGTGCTCGGCGAATGCGGCGCGCTCTGCAGCGGTCATCAAGACGGGGCCGGCCAGCATCACGGACCGCACGCGCTCCGGCGCCTGTGCGCCGAGCGCCAGCGCGAGCGTTGCCCCGGTATGGTGGCCGAAGACGTGGACCGGTCCCGCCTGGAGCTGGTCCAGCACGTCGAGCATCACCGCGGCATAATCTTCGATCGACGGTGCGCCAGCGGGATCGAAGGAACCGCCGAAGCCCGGCGTATCGATCGCAATCAAGCGATTGGGCAGCGTCAATGCCCGCATCAACGGCAGGTAGCAGGCCGACGACGACGCCGTCTGGTGCAGCAACAGAATGGGCGCGCCGGCACCCGCGGTCTCGCGGAGGTGCACCTGGCCCGCGTGCACATCGACATAGCGGTTGCGGACCGGCCGCATCGCCTCGGAATCGCGCCCGGGGCGGGCGCCCGTCATGCCGGCAGGCTCGCCACGGCGGCGCCCGCCATCGTTTCGCGGCGGACCGCGGCGAGATAGCCGGTGAAGGCGAGCGCGCTGAGCGTGAGGATTCCCGCCGGGATCAGCGAGTACAGCATGAGGATGCCCGTCATCGCCTCCTGGCTCTGCGCCTGTGCGCCGCCGGTGGAGGCGACGAACCCGCACAGGCTCATCACCACGCCGCCGATCAGCGGTGCGATCGCGAACGACAGCTTTTCGGTTGCCGAAAAGATGCCGGAGAACACGCCCTCGTTGACCTGACCGCTGCGCCGCCGGATCCGGTCGATCGTGTCGGTCAACATCGACAGCACGAACAAGAGGAATCCCGAGTTGAAGAAAGCGAGCGGCAAGCCGCGCGCGAGCAGAATCACCTGCTGCGTGGAAAGCGGCCCGAGCAGAGGCAGGGTCGTCAGGACGTCGGTGCCGGGTCTGATCGTGAAGGCGGAAATGGTCAGCAGGATCCAGCCGATATTGGAGGCGGTAAAGCAGGCGGGGTTGCCGAAACGCCGCGCCAGCGCGAGCCAGATCGGCTGGCTGATCACGCTGCCGACCGACATGATCAGAACGAACGGGAGGATCAGGTTCACATTGCCGACATTGTAGAAGAACACGAACCCGATGACGGTATAGCCCGATGCCTGGCCGACGCATTGCAGCAGATAGGTGATCGTCAGCCACCGGAAGTCGCGGTGCTGGAACGCCTCGAACAGCTGGCTGAACAGCCCGCCCTGCTGCGCCGGGGTCGGCGTCCGGTCGATCAGGCGGGGCACGGTCAGCGCCGTCACGAGCATTGTCACGAGACAGACGACCGAGAAGATCGCGGCCATCATGCGCCAGCCGTGCGAACCGCCGCCGAACAGCGCGATCATCGGCTGCGCGAGCCCGACGCCGATAATCACCCCGAGGATCGCGAACGTCACCCGCGATGCGATGATTCTGGAGCGCTGCTGCGCGTCGCTCGAGAGTTCCGACGCGATCGCCAGATAGGGCACCGAAAAGGCGCTGAAACCGCACGAGGCGAGCAGGAAGATCGCGCTTACCGCGGCGGCGGCGGCCACCGGATTCGTGAAGCCGGACAGCGAGAACAGGCAGATGAAGCCGATGTTGGTCAGCAGCGCGCCGATGATCAGGAACGGACCGCGCCCGACACGCTCCTTGACCCGATCGGACCATATTCCCACCAGGGGATCGAAGATGATCAGCCACAGCTTCGGTATGATCACGGCGATACCCGCCATCCACGGCTCGACGCCCAGCAGCGTTGTCATGAAGATCGGCAGCAGCGCCGCCGGCGTGTCACGAAAAACCTGCGCCCCGGTCTGGCCGATGCCGTACCGGGCCAGCGTGGAGAAGGACAGGACGCGCGTATCTCGTTCCGGCATGCGGCGGATGTCCTTCATGGTACCGCGCTCCTGGAAGGCCGGTGCGCGTATTTGCTGCGAGTGCGAAGCTGCGACATTTGTCGCGTGCGGCTATGCCGTTCGCCGGAACTGTTCGGCAGTCGGATAAGCGAGCGCCCGTTCAGTCGATTTCCTCGTCGATGCTGCGCGCGGGCAAAAGGCACAGGCTGACGAGCAAGATCAGCGCCACGAGGAAGCAGGCGAGATAGACGCGTGCGATACCGTCCGCATACGCCGATTCGACTAGGACACGCTCTGCAAAGGGCAGCGCCGCGAGCTTCGGCACGGCGTGCGGATCGAAGGCGAGGCCGCTACCGCGCAGTCGGTACGCGACATGCGCGGACAAGATCGTGCCCAGCGCCGCGACGCAGGTGACGCCGCCGGTCACGCGGCAGAAGGCGACCAGCGCGCCGGCAGATCCCGCCTTGCTCCGGCTCACGACCGTCTGCACGATCAGCACCAGATTTTCCGCGACCACGCCGAGCCCCCCGCCGATCAGCGCGACGCACAGCCCGATGAACAGCAGCGACGTGCCGGTCCCGATCGAGACGAGCAAACCGAAGCCCGCGCAGATCATCGCGCCGCCGACGATCAGGACCGCCTTGTAGCGGCCCCGGCCCGAGATGAACCGAGCGGCGAGCAGCGCCGCGCCTACCGTGGCGACCGCCTCGGGAAGCGCCATGAGACCGGCGGTCTGCGGGCTGTATCCCCGCCCGATCTGGAGGTAGATCGCGAGGAAGACGGCCGACCCGAAATAGGCGAAGCCCGTGCCGGCCGCCGCGATCGTGCACAGCAGCACCGGTCGGTCGCGCAGCAGCTCGAGCGGCAGCATCGCGGCGGGG
>CAJCHR010000279.1 GCA_903970225.1 Actinobacteria bacterium 21-64-8
TTCCGATCTGCAATTGGTGATCGTGCCGGGGACCAGATATTTGCCGGGAAAATCATAGGCATACAGCGCCGAGGCGGTGTTCGAGACCGGATCGAGCTGGTAGATCGTCACGCGCTCCTTCTCGTCGAACTCCTGATACAGGTGTCCCCAGTTGGCGGCGAGGTTCGAGCCGTAATTGTTCCGCGGCCGCATCTGCAGGTAGCGCACTTCGAGCATGTCGCCGGGTTCGGCGCCCTCGACGTAGATCGGCCCGGTCATGATGTGCACGCCCGGGGCGCGGCTGGCGGGATCGACTTCGGTGAAGATCCGCTCGACGCCCTCGTCGAACATCAGCTCGGGCGCGTCGCCGGCGTGGTGCGTGATCGCCTCGGCGTGGATCAGGTCTCCGCTTTTCACGGTGAGTGCCGGGGCGATGTCGGGCGAGAAATAGCCCCAGTGGATCGTCTCGGGCGTGGCCTTGAGGTGGTGGATCGAAGAGGGCTCCAACCTGACCCCGGTCTGCCCGCGCGTCTTGACCAACCCCATTGAACGCCCCTTGTTGCGAAAGATCTCTGCGGAGCCAGATGTCCGCTGGAGGCGCGGGGGGTCTTGTTCGCAGGCGCACAAGTAATTGCGGGTTGCATGGCTCGGCCCGCCGCGATCAACAAAGCGCGCGTTGTCGGCAAAGAGTCGTTTGCCGGTCTCGCGCAAGCGGCTTCCAGCCAATTCACTCGAGGACCGATCCGATGCCCAACACCCTGATCTTCGTCGACCTGCCCAGTGACGATCCCTCCGCCGCCGCGAAGTTCTATGCCGAGGTGTTCGGCTGGCGGAACGACGACAAGCCCGAAGGGGTCTATCACCGCATGGTGCCCGGCGGCATGTTCACCAACCCGGACGGCAGCGACAGCGAGATCGGCCACCTGCACCTGGGAATCTTCGATGCGGCCAACGCGCGGCCGTATCCGGATGCGGCGGGGACCGAACCGCGCACGATCGCGGGCGAGGGCCGCAAGCCGCGGATCTGGATCCTGATCGACGACGACGACACGCCCGAGCGCATCCTGGCCGCCGCCGAAGAGCGCGGCGCGACCGTGCTGTGGCGCAACCACTACTGGTCGACCTTCAACGGCTACAATCACGCGTTCCGCGATCCGTGGGGCACCGAGATCCTGCTGTGGGGCAAGGCCGGCGCCGATCCGCAGATCCCGGCTGACTACACCCGCGAGTGATCGCGTCCGAACCTTTCCACCGCGTGCACTTTTCCGCGATTTGAATTAGGATCAAGGCCATGCCCCCCGGCTTGCTGACCGACGATTTCATGACCTCACTCGCCGATTCGGCGGTCGACCTGTCGGAGGCCAAGACGCTTCCGGCCGCGTGCTACACCAGCGCCGAATTCTACGAGTTCGAGAAGGAAGCGCTCTATGTCCACGAGTGGCTCTGCGCCGGGCGCGAGAGCTGGGCGGCCAAGCCGGGCGACTACTTCACCACGCAGATCATCGGCGAGCCGATCATCGTCTCGCGCACGCTGTCGGGCGAATTGAAGGCGATGTCGGCCGTCTGCCAGCACCGCGCGATGCTGGTCGCCGAAGGCAGCGGCAACACCCGCGGGTTCGTGTGCCCGTATCACCACTGGAGCTACGCGCTCGACGGCACGCTGGTCGGCGCGCCGGCAATGAGCCGGACCTGTGATTTCGACAAGGCGGCGTACGGCCTGCCCAACTTCGCGGTCGAGGTGTGGAACGGATTCGTGTTCATCAACTTCGATGCCGACGCCGCGCCGCTCGCGCCGCGCCTGACCGCGGTCAGCGAGGCGATCGCCGGTTACGATCTCGCCAGCGCGGAAGGCCCGCGTCCGGATCCGGCGGCGAAGCTGCCGTGGAACTGGAAGGTGATGTTCGAGAACAACAACGACGGCTATCACGCCAGCCGCCTCCACCAGGGCCCGCTGCACGATTTCGTGCCCTCGGGCCGCGCGGAGTTCCCGCACTCCGAACCTGCCGACGCGGGCTTCCTGCGCTTCAACGGCACGCTTCACCCCGACGCCAGCTTCAACGCCACCCAGCGCGCGGTGCTGCCGATCTTCAAGGGCCTGTCGGACGAAGCGCGCAGCCGGATGACCTTCGCCAACGTCCCCCCCTCTCTCAGCCTGGTGATGATGAGCGACATGGTGATCTACCTGATCCTGCGCCCTGACGGCCCCGAATCGCTCGAACTCGACACCGGCTTCCTGTTCGCGCCGGGCGCGATGGCCGCGCCCGATTTCGAGCACCGCCTCGACATGAACGTGCGCGCCTCGGGCCACATCATCGCGCAGGACATGCACGTCGACGAACTGGTGCAGGTCGGCCTGCGCTCGCGCTTCGCGCCGCGCGGCCGCTATTCGTGGCAGGAAGGCGCGCAGGGCCAGTTCAACAAGTGGCTGATCCACCGCTACGACTCGACGTACAAGCGGATGAAGACCGCATCCTGACCCTGGTCAAAGGGCGCGCGATGATTGACGGACGCGCCCGCTTGGCTCAGAGCAGCAATGTGCCGCATCGTAACAATACAGCGGGCATCGGCGGGGCGCCATGAGCGGCCTGCGCTCGACGACCAACGCTTATCCACGCGACCAGCGCCTCGAGGCCTGGCGTTTCGCGTTGCAACGCGTGTCGCTCATGCTGCAGGATGCCGAAGAGGACATCTACGGCGACCTGGTCAGCTTCACCAGCGGCCAGCGCATTCAGTTCACCCGCGTCGCCGGCACGCGCCAGTCGTTCACGCTCGACTGCAAGCAGGAGGCACCCTCGTTCTGGCTCGTCCTGCTGCTGGAGGGCGCCATGACCGCGAAAAGCGGAACGACGACGCTCGAGATCGGCGAGGGCGACATGGTCTATGGCGGAGCCGATCAGGATTGCCTGCTCGAACTGGCCGGCGATTTCCGCCTGATGGTCGTCAAGGTTCCCAATTCGCTGCCCGCGCTGAAGACGCGCTCGCCGCTGCCGACGCAGATCAGCAACCTGATCGGCGATACCGCGAGCGGCCACATGCTCTCGGGTCTGCTGCGTTCGGTCGCCGACACGATCCTCGATATCTCGGACGACCTGATCCGCCCGGTCGAGTTGGCATTGCCCGAATTCATCGCCGCCACCCTGCTCGATCGCGCGCCGGCCAAGGCGCTCGGCGGCGCCGCCGGGTCGCGCGCTGCGATCCTGGAGCGCGTGTTCCAGTCGATCGAGATGCGGCTCTCCGATCCCAACCTCAACACGCACCAGATCGCGGCCGAGCACGGCATCTCCTCACGCTATCTGCAGAAGCTGTTCGAATCGCACGGGGAGAGTTTCGGGCATTACGTGAAGCTGCGCCGTCTCGAACGCTGCCGCCTCGATCTGGGCAGTCCGCTTCATGCGCAGCGCTCGATCTCGGAAATCCTGTTCCAGTGGGGCTTCAACGACAGCGCCTCGTTCAGCCGCGCGTTCCGCGAGCAGTACGACATGAGCCCGCGCGAATACCGCAAGTCGCCCGAACTCGGCGGCACGCGGGCCGAGGCGCCGCGCCGCGGCCGTCCGGCCAACGCACGCGACGTGAGGCTCGAGCGCGGCGGTACGGGCGAGGAGGAGGCGGAGGCGGCGGCCGAAGCATCTGCCGCGCGCCAGCGCCGCGAAATCCGTCACTTCCACCTGCCGGTGTCGCCCGAGACGATCCATTGGGGCTATTTCTCGCGCAACCTCAAGCCTGTGCTCGAAGTGCGCAGCGGCGATTACGTCACGATCGAGACGCTGACCCATCACGCCAACGACGATGCCGAGCGGATGATCGACGGCGATCCCGGGGCCGAGAGCGTGTTTCACTGGACCGCCGAGGAAAAGGCGGTCGAGCGGCGCGGCGCGGGTCCGCTCGATGCCTCGGCGTTCGGGCGCGGTGCGGGTGAGGGCTTCGGCGTGCACATCTGCACCGGTCCGATCGCGATAGAGGACGCGAAGCCGGGCGATGTGGTTGAAGTGCGGATCCTCGATCTCAACGCGCGGCCCAGTGCCAATCCGCGCTTCGTCGGCCGTGCGTTCGGCAGCAACGCGGCGGCATACTGGGGTTTTCATTACAACGATCTGCTGACCGAGCCCAAGCCGCGCGAGGTGATCACGATTTTCGAGGTCGCCCAGGACGCCGGGCGCGCGCACGCGCAGGCGGTCTACAGTTATCGTTGGACCCCGCAGACCGATCCCTCGGGCGTGGTTCATGACCGGATCGATTATCCGGGCGTGCCGGTCGATCCCGCGACGATCGTGCGCAATTTCGACGTCTTGCGCGACGTCACGATCCCGGTCAGGCCTCACTTCGGCGTGGTCGCGCTCGCGCCCGCGCACTCTGAGCTGGTCGATTCGGTCCCGCCCGGCAACTTTGGCGGCAATATCGACAACTGGCGCCTGGGCGCCGGCTCGAGCGTGTTCCTGCCGGTTTCGGTTGCGGGCGGCCTGCTTTCGCTGGGCGATCCCCATGCCAGTCAGGGCGATTCGGAGCTGTGCGGCACCGCCATCGAATGCTCGATGACTGCGATGATCCAGGTAATCCTGCATCCGGCCAAGACCAGCTTGCCGCACATTCGCGATCTCGATTACCCGATGATCGAAACCCGCGACGAATGGGTGATCCTGGGCTTCAGCCATCCCGACTATCTCAAGGAACTCGGTGCCAACGCGCAGAGCGACATCTACAAGCAGTCCTCGATCGATGCTGCCATGCGCGACTGTTTCCGCAAGGCACGCCGCTTCCTGATGACGCTGCGCAGCTTCACCGAGGACGAGGCGATCGCGCTGCTGTCGGTCGGCGTGGACTTCGGGATCAGCCAGGTCGCCAACGGCAATTGGGGCGTCCACGCGGTGATCCGCAAGGACCTGTTCGCGGGGTGAGGGGCTGAGACACGGAGGGCCTGATCCCCCCTCCCGCTTGCGGGAGGGGGGATGCTCCTTACCTTCTGCGCGGGCTTGCGATCAGTGTGCCGTCACCGGCTCCGCCGCGACCGACAGCGTCAGATCCTGCCACCGGTCGGCCTGATCGTGGAGCAATTCCGCGTCCAGCTTGTAGTACTTCAGCGCGTCCTTGCCGAGGAGCAGCAGCAACGGCGGTTCGGGCTCGGCCAGCGCTTTCAGGATCGCGCGCGCGGCAAGATCCGGGTCCGATGGCTCGGTGCCCTTGCCCTCAAGCAGCGATTTGCGCGCGAAATGGCCAGTTTCCTCATAGTCCGCGATCGTCGGCTCGGCGCCGGGCAGGCGCGTGGCGGCGAACTCGGTGCGCATGCCGCCGGGCGCGACCGTGGTCACCTTGATGCCCAGCGGTCCGACTTCCTGTGCCAATGTGCGGCTGATGCAGTCGAGCGCGAACTTCGATGCGCTGTAGAGCCCGATGCCGTTCCAGCAGGCGAGGCCGCTGACCGAGCCGATGTTGACGATATGCCCGGCCTTTCGCGCGCGCAGATAGGGCAGTGCCGCCTGGATCACCGCGACCGCGCCCCAGACGTTGACGTCGAACATCGCCTTCGCATCGGCGATCGGCGTCTCCTCGATCGCGCCGGTGTAGCCGTGCCCGGCATTGTTCACGACCACGTCGAGCCCGCCCGTGAGCCGCTCGGCTTCGGCCACGACCCTGCCGACTGCGGCGGCGTCCGTGACGTCGAGCTGCATGCCCAGCGCGCGCTCGGGATGAAGGCCCGCGAAATCCACCAGCGCGCTTTCGCTCCGCACCGTGCCCACCACGGTGTGCCCCGCCTCGATCGCCGCGACGGCGAGTGAACGCCCGAGCCCGCTGCTCACGCCCGTGATGAACCAGTTCGCCATGCTAACTCCTATTTGCTTGCGGCCCTCCCTAGGGTCGCGGCGAGCCCGGTTCTTGCCGGGGCGCGCGCATCGGCTTGATCCGTGCTATCACAGCCGCGACAAGAGCGTGGGCGCTCGCCGACAAGACCCGCCGCCAACCGGGCCATAGCGTCTGCGCCAACGACAACAGCGAACGCAAGCATGGTCCAGAGCACGCACATGAAAACACAGTTCGGCCTGCCCTCCGACCTCGGCGGGAGGGACCTCGGCGTGTTCATGCCGATGGCCAACGGCGGTTGGATCATCTCGAAGAATTCGCCGCGGCTCGACGGGTCGTACGAATACAACCTGAAGACCGCGAAGCTGGCCGAGGATATCGGCCTCGACTTCATCATGGCGATGGCCAAATACCGCGGATACGGCGGCGAGATCGAGCAGTGGCGC
>CAJCHR010000280.1 GCA_903970225.1 Actinobacteria bacterium 21-64-8
GGCCCAGGCCGCCGATGCAGCGCGTGAAGCGGCCGATGATGCCAGGGCGGCGGAGGCCGAGCCCGCCACCTAAAACCGCCAGGAGAGCCGATTCAGAGTGCGATCGCCTGCGCGATCGCCGCCATTGCGCGGATCAGATCGCCGAGGGGCAGCGCTGCTGCACTGTTCTGGGCAAGTTCAGTCCCCGCGATCGCGGGAATGTGGACGAATAGCGCAGGGATCGCGGGATCGGCACCGGCAAGGCGTGTCAGCGCCGTATAAAACGCGTGGTTACAAACATACTGGCCCGCATCCCTCGACACTTCGGTCGGTATCCCGCAATCATTGAGCGCAGCGGCGAGTCCGGCGAAATCGACGTGCGGACACACTAGTCGTGTGGTTGCTGCGCTCGAAACCGCTGGGACGAACCCAGCGGCGTCTGCCGAAAGCGCCCGGGCGTCGCTGGCAACAGACTCCAATTGCAGCGTGGCCGCGTTGCGGCTGAAACCGGTCATGACCAGCGCTCGCGGGCCTTTCGCGAGCACCCGGTCGAGCACGGGCCCTACCGCCTCGTATTCCACGTCCAGCACATCGAAGCTGCAAGCCGCGAATGCCGGATCGTCCGATGCGCACAATGCCTCGATCAGCGTGCTGGTCGGGTTGTCCGCGACACCGGGGAACGGCCCGAACCCGGTGAACGCCGCGCGCATCAGCCGACTTCGACGCCCTTCCAGAACGCGACGCGATCCTTGACGTGCGAGGCTGCCTCCTTGGGATCGGGGTAATACCAAGCAGCATCGCGGTTCTCGGCATCGCCCGCGGCCAGCGTGTAATAGTGCGCCGTGCCTTTCCACGGGCAGAAACTGGTGGTGGCGCTATCGCGCAGGAACTGCGGATCGACCGCCGCGATCGGAAAGTAGTGATTGCCTTCGACCACGACCGTATCGTCGCTGCTTGCAATGATGTGTCCGTTCCAGCGGGCTTCGGTCATGCGGAGTTCCTTTGCGATTGTGCAGGACGAGGTGGGAACCGGAGCCGCATTTTCCTACCTCGCCGCCGCCAACACCATTTCCGCACCCTTCTCGGCGATCATCATCGTCGGCGCGTTGGTGTTGCCCGAAGTGATCGTCGGCATCACCGATGCGTCGATCACACGCAAAGCCCGGATGCCCTTTACCCGCAGCTGCGCATCGACCACGCGGCCCATCGCCGCGGTGCCGGCGGGGTGGAAGATCGTCGTGCCGATCGCGGCGGCGGCGCGTTCGAGGTCTTCCTCGCTCTCGAACTCCGTCCCGGGCCGAACTTCGACTGGATGGTACTTCGCCAGCGCGGGCTGTCCCACGATCTCCCGCGTGATGCGGATCGCGCGAGCAGCCGTCCGACGGTCGCCTTGGGTGGCGAGGTAATTCGGGCGGATCGATGGCGGCGCTTCCGGATCGGCGGCGGTGATGCGCGTCGTACCCCGGCTTTCGGGGCGCAGGTTGCAGACGCTGGCGGTGAACGCGGGCCACGGATCGAGCAGGCCGCCGAACGCTTCGAGGCTGAGCGGCTGGACGTGATATTCAAGATCGGCGCTGACAAGACGGGGATCGCTTCGGACGAACAAGCCGAGTTGGCTTGGCGCCATCGCCATCGGCCCGGTCCGCCGCGTGAGATATTCGAGGCCGATCAGCGCCTTGCCGAAGAGAGTCGCGGCGCGCTGGTTGAGCGTGGCGACGCCCGAGACACGCCACGCGCAGCGCAATTGCAGGTGGTCCTGCAGATTGCCGCCGACATCCGGCAGATCGGCCACCGGCGCGATGCCGAGATCGCGCAGCCGGATCGCATCGCCGATCCCGGACCGTTCGAGGATCGCGGGTGAACCGATCGCGCCGGCGGCAAGGATCACCTCGCCTCGCGCCCGTGCAGTGCGCTGCTCAGTGCCGAGGCGATAGGCGATACCCACCGCACGGCCGTCCTCGATCAGCACCCGGTCGACGAGCGCGCCGGTGACGACCTCAAGGTTCGCACGCCCTCGCACCGGCTTCAGGAACGCGTCGGACGCACTCCAGCGCCAGCCCTTGCGCTGGGTGACCTGGAAGAAGCTCGATCCCTCGTTGTCGCCGGTGTTGAAGTCGGCGATCCCGGGCACGCCGTATTCGGCCGCGGCCGCGCGGAACGCTTCGAGGATTTCCCAGCGCAGCCGCTGCTTCTCGATGCGGATCTCGCCGCCCGCGCCGTGAAAGTCGGATTCGCCCTCGTAATGGTCCTCGGCGCGCTTGAAGTAGGGCAGAACCTCGTCCCAGCCCCACCCCGGCAGCCCAGCCTGGCGCCAGCCGTCGTAGTCCGCGGCCTGCCCGCGCATGTAGATCATGCCATTGATCGACGAACTTCCGCCGAGCACTTTCCCGCGCGGATAGCGCAGCGTCCGGCCGTTCAGCCCCGCTTCCGCCTCGGTCGACAGACACCAGTCGGTGCGCGGATTGCCGATGCAATAGAGATAGCCCACCGGCACGCGGATCCAGATGTAGTTGTCGCGCCCGCCCGCCTCCAGCAGCAGCACCCGATTGCGCGGATCGGCGCTGAGCCGGTTGGCGAGCAAGCAGCCCGCGCTGCCGCCGCCGACCACGACGTATTCGAATTCATCCATCGGCGATGCGCTTACTCGTTTGCCAATGCCGCCGCAAAGATGCTGGCTTGCCGCTCACCGCTTTCTCCCCATCATTGGGAGTCGGAAACAAAGGCGAGGCTGCATTGCGAACTTATCTGGGATTGGGCCTGACGGCCGGGTTGCTGTTCACCGTTCCGGCCTCGGCTCAGACCCCCGAAGAGATCGCCGCCGCCGCGCTCAAGGCGGCGCCAGTGTGGGACGGACACAACGACCTTGCAGAACAGCTGCGCATCCGCCGCAAGGACGTGCTCGCGGGTTTCGACCTCGGCGATACCCGTACCGAGGCTGATCCGACCGGCAAGATCGGCCCGATGCAGACCGACATCCGGCGTCTGCGTCAGGGCCATGTCGGCGCGCAGTTCTGGTCGGTCTACGTCTCGTCCGCGCTTCCCGGTGCGCAGGCGGTGCAAGCGACGCTCGAGCAGATCGACACGATCAAGCGCGTGGTCGCGAAGTATCCCGCCGATCTGCAGCTCGCGTTCAGCGCCGACGATGTGCTGCGCGCGCGCAAGGCCGGGAAGATAGCCTCGCTCATGGGCGCGGAAGGCGGTCACTCGATCAACGATTCGCTGGGCACACTGCGCCAGTTCTATGCGCTCGGCGTGCGCTACATGACGCTGACGCATTTCCAGGACAACGACTGGGCCGACAGCGCCACCGATGCGCCGCAGCACAACGGCCTCACCCCGTTCGGCAAAGACGTGGTTCGCGAGATGGAGCGGATCGGCATGCTCGTCGATCTGAGCCACGTCAGCGCCAAGACGATGCGCGACACGCTGGAGATCGCGAAAGCCCCGGTGATCTTCAGCCACTCTGGCGCGTTCGGCGTCAGCCCGCACCCGCGCAACGTGCCGGACGACGTGCTCGATCTGGTCAAGGCGAACGGCGGCGTCGTGATGACCAACTTCTATCCGCTCTACGTCAGCCCGGCCGTGCGCGGATGGGCAGCGGCGCGTGCCGGCGAACAGGCGCGGCTGAAGTCGCTGTATCCCGACATTCCCGACAAGGCCGCCGCTGAGCTGACCGCCTGGGACCAGGCGCACGCCAAGCCGGTGGCGACACTGAGCCAAGTGGCCGATCACATCGATCATCTCGTCAAGCACGCGGGAGTCGAGCACGTGGGTCTGGGCAGCGATTTCGACGGCGGCGCGACAGGGCTTCAAGGCCTGCCGGATGTTTCGGCTTATCCTGCGCTGTTCGTCGAACTCGCGCGGCGTGGCTACACCCAGGCGCAGCTGGAAGGCATCGCCAGCGGCAATATCCTGCGCGTGCTGCGCGCCGCCGAAGTCTACGCCGCCGCGCACCGGGCCGATCCGCCGATCGAAAGCCCGACCACATTCTAGCGGGACGGAACGTCCGCGGGAGAAACCCCGCCCCTGCTTCGGCTCAGAAGTTTTCGACCCAGGGGCGAAGTTCGACTTCCCACGTCCAGGCACTGCGATGCTGCGCCAGGACCGCGAGATAGCTTTGCGCAATCGCGTCGGGATCGAGCGTGCTGTCGGGTCGATCGACAGGATCGGGGCGAACGGCGCTGCGAACACCGCCATCGATCACGAAGTGCGCGACATGAATGCCGGCCGGTGCGAGCTCGCGCGCCGCGCTCTGTGCCAGGCCGCGCAGGCCGAATTTGCCGATCGCGAAAGCCGATGACTGCGCGAAACCCTTTACGCTGGCGGTCGCGCCGGTGAGCAGGATCGCGCCCCTGCCCAGGGGAAGCAGCCGCCTGGCCGCTTGCTGGGTGACCAGGAAGCCGCCGAACGCCGAGACTTCGATCGCGCGGCGAACCTCTTCGGGATCGAGATCGACGATCGGTCCGCGCGCGCGCCCGCTGGCGTTGTAGACCACCACTTCGGGCACGCCGATCACGGCTTCGGCCTGCTCGAAAAGCTGCTCCACCGATTTGGGATCGGTGGCATCCGCCGCGAACAGCGCCGCGCCGGTCTCCTGCCCGAGCGCCTCGAGCTTGCCGATGCCGCGCGCCGAAGCCGCGACCTTCAGGCCTGCCGCGCTGAGCGCGCGGACCAGCGAGGAACTGATCCCCGGGCCGGTCCCGACGATCAGGGCACTGCGATAGGGTATGTCCGTCATGGTGCTTACTCCTCTGCTGCCTGGGCCGGGGCGGTCACGACCGCCGCCGTCTGCCCGAAGAAAATGCGCATGACACGACTCACGAGGAATTCGATGATGAAACAGACCATACTGTTTGCCGCCGCTACAGCTGCCGTTGCCCTGACCGCCCTTCCGGCGTCCGCGGAAGTCACCCGTCATCAGGGCGCAGCGACGTCGCCGATCCCGGCGGGGGTCACGATATCGCCGAATTCGACACTGGTGATCCTGAGCGGGCAGGTGCCCGCGCCGCTGACCACCAACGGCGCACCTGACGCTGTCGAGACGTATGGCGACACCAAGACGCAGGCCACCTCGGCGTTCAAGAAGATCGACGCCTTGCTCACGCAGCAGGGCCTGGGCCTCAAGGACGTCGTCAAGCTGACCGTATTCCTCGCGGGGGACGCGAAGCCGGGCGGCAAGCTCGACTTCAAGAGCTTCGGCGAAGCGTACGCGCAGTTCTTCGGCACCGCGCAGCAGCCCAACAAGGTCGCGCGCTCGGTGGTGCAGGTCGTCGCACTCGCCAATCCGGGATTCCTCGTGGAGATCGAGGCCATCGCCGCGAGGTAATCACACGAAACTGCGCGCCACGAACCAGAAGGTGCCCAGCCCGACCAGCCCTGCCGCAGCCACGTCAGTGACGATCGGCCGTGGCAGGGCGAGGCGGTAACGGACGAGCAGCGCCGTCAGCAGCGTGAGCGTGATGACCAGCGTGAGCTGTCCGATCTCGACCCCGACGTTGAAGCCCAGCAGCAGCTCCGCGAGCCGCCCGGCGGGCAAGCGGCTCTCCAACAAATCTGCCGCGAAGCCGAAGCCGTGGATCAGCCCGAACACGAGCGTGACGACCAGCCGCACGCGTCCGGCATCGCGCAAGTGCCCGGAGACGAGCAGGTAGTTCGCCGAAAACAGCCCCGCGCCGAGCAGCAGAAGCGGCGGCAGGACGCCGATGCCGAGCAGCCGAAGTCCGGTCATCAACAGCAGCGCGCCGCCAGTCCACGCGGCAACAAGTCCCGGACGATGGGTCGAGGCCGCGACGTTCTCCACGCCGATCAGCGCGATCGTCAGCGCGACGAGCGCGTCGATGAATTCGGCATGTGGCCGGATGATCCCGGTTACCGCGAGCGCGAGCGTCAGGCTGTGGCCGATGGTGAAGCCGGTGACAACGAACACCAGATCGCGCAGCCGCCGCGAGATCAGCACGAGACCCACCAGGAACGACATGTGATCGACGCCGGTGAAGATGTGCATGATCCCCATGCCGACGAACTGGAGGAAGCCCGCATCCTGCAGCCTATGCTGCGAGGCCGACCCGGTGACCGCGACCGATGGCGAACTGGCGGTGAGCAATTGCTCGAAGAACTCGCCCCGCGCCGTCTTAGTCGGTACCGTCTGAATCTGCGCGAAGTTCGTGTGGCTCGGCACCAGATCGACGAACGCTGCCGAGTGCAGCGTCATGTCGCGCGTGTCGGGGCAGAGGAACACAAACTCGGCGCGGCGAAAGCCCGGGGACGCGATGACAGCACGCGGCGGCTCGGTCAGCTTGCAGGCGTGTCCGCCCGTATCGACGCCGACTTTTGCTGCAAGATACGCAACGAGCACGCCATCGCTCGGCGCGCGGCCGTCCGGTGTAAGGCGCGCGGCTTCGAGATCCGGAACGGTGAAGCCGAGATGCACCGACGGCCCATCGATCAGCCATGCGCTGTGCGACTGGCTCCGGGTGTGCGCCGCAGCCGGGCCGGCGGCAAACAGGATCGCCAGCAAGGCCAGCACGATCAGCCAGAGCCGCAACATCACTGGAAGTCCGCCGCGACCAACACGTCCGCCCGGCTGCGCAGGAAGCGCGCGTTGGCCGCCTCCACCGCCGCCAGCCGGTCGCGCGCGGAATCCTCGCGCACGCGGTCAAGTGCGTCGGTGAAGCTTTGCGCGACCGGCGGCTGATTGTTCACGATCACCAGGATGCTGATCCCCTCGGGTCCCGGGAGCGGATCGGAGACTTTGCCGGTGGCGAGATTGCGTGCGGCGTCGAACAGGCGAGGCCCGAGATGCAACGCAGCGGCGAAATAGTACTCCTCGCCGTCATCGACCTTGCCCGTCGAGCGCAAGCCGTATGTGCCGACGACCTGATCGAGTGGCGTTCCGCCGCGCAGTGCGGCGACCGCCGCGGCCGCCTTGGCCTGCGCATCCGCCGGCAGCACGTACCAGTGCAGCGTCATGCGGCCCTCGCTCGCGTACTGGGCCCGGTGCTTGTCGTAGTAGCGCTTCAGGTCCTGCGGCGTCGGCACCGTCGCCAGCACGTCGGTCGCAAGCTGGCCGCGCATCGCCGCGACGAGAGCGGTGCGGGTCTCTGTATCGTCGACCGGCATACCGAGTTCGACCCCGCGCTGCACCGACAGTTCCTCGGCGACCATGTCGTCCAGGACCTTGCGCTTCTGCTCGGCCGTGGCCTGCGCCAACGACACGTCGCTCAGCGCGCTCAGCTGCGCGATGTAATCGACCCGCAGGATCGGCACGCCGTTGACCACCGCGACATCTTCTGGCGGCACAGACGCGGTGCGCGTGCCCTGCGCCGTAAACAGCCCGACGCCGGCGATGATCAATCCGATCAGCGCGCCCAGCGCCGCCAGGATCAGCGAGCGCGCGGTGTTGGGTCTGGCGAGGCTCCAGGTGCTCTCGCCCAGATCATTCGCTTCGGTCACGTCGTTTGTTTGGGTCACGGGCCCTCCATCACGCCGTGCGACAGCGATTTCACGTAGACCGCAACCGCGCGGATCTCGGTCGAGGTGAGCGTCCCGGCAAACGATGGGCTCACGCCTCTGCGGCCATGCTCGACGCTTTGGCGCAGCGCCATGGCGGTGCCGCCGTACAAGGTGATCGCGTCGCGCAAATCGGGCGCGCCCACCGCACCCTCGCCGCGCGCGTCGTTGCCGTGGCAGTCCCAGCATCCGGCTTTGGCATAGACGGCGCGGCCGCGCTCTACCGCCTGCGCATCGGCGGCGCGCCCTTCGAACGACAACAACAGTTGCACCACGTCATCGACCTCGCCCGGCGCGAGCGAAGGCAGCGGCTCGGCCACATAAGGGCGGACGCTCGCGTAGACGGGCATGCTCGCAAGGTTCCAGCCTTTCGGATTGCCCGATCGGATGCCGTAGCGGACGATCGCCTCGATCTCGGACACACGCCCCTCGCCGTAAATCCAGTCGGCATCGGTCAGGTCGGGCTCACCGGGGCTGCCGCGACCTTCCGTGCCGTGGCAGCCGGCGCAGTGCTGCTCGAACACCCCGTGACCGATATTGAGCGCGGCATCGCGCAGGCCCGGCTTGGCCAGGATCAGGTCGGGATCGGCCCGCAGCAGATCTGCCTCGCGGGAATGGCGCCTTGCGGTCAACCCCGCGTAGAGCAGGAGCCCTGCAACCACGATCAGCACGGCGACCCAGCGAACCGGCTTGCGCGACAGGATCGGAAGCAAGCGCCGCCTCACTCCCTCACCGTGCAACGAACCACCCCCGAATGCCATGCCGCCAAGCCGGCCTCATCGAAGCTTGGCGCGCATCGCTCCAATGAGTTGTTCATGGGAGCATATTGGAAAAACTCGGCGCAAATGGCCGGCAAAACCTGCCAGATGGCGAGCGCGCCGGCTGCCGGAATTCCCGCTCGATCGCGGGACAAATTGACAGATGGTCCACAATCCTTGCCATTCGAATGGGTCCTATGAGCAACCGCAATTCAATACTCGCCGGTGCGGCGCTCCTCGTGCTTGGTCTGGTCTTGTCCGCATCTGCGATTCACGCGCAGACCGCGGCCGCCGATCCGGCCACGATCACCACCCCGGCGCCGACTGCGCAGGACTGGGCAAGTATCGCGAAACTGCCCGATCTGAGCGGCGTATGGTCGCCAGGGACGATCGACAAGTTCGAGCCGGGGACCACCACCGCGCCGCCGTGGAAGCCGGAATTCGCCAGACAGATCGCCGCGCTCAAGGCGCTGGAGGAACAGGGCAGCCCGCAGAATATCTACGTCAACTGCCTTCCCGAGGGCCTCCCGAGTTCGGCCTCGCAGACGCTGAATTCCACCGAGTTTCTGGTGACGCCGGGCCGGGTCACGATCCTGGGTGAGTTCGACGGCAACCGGCTACGCCGGATCTGGACCGACGGTCGGCCGCATCCCGCCGACCCCGACCCGACCTTCAGCGGCCATTCGATCGGCCACTGGGAGGGCAATACGCTGGTGGTCGATACGATCGGCTTCCTGCCCGAGGTGTTCATCCCGATGGGGCAAGGCGTGGGCATTCCCAACAATGGCGACATGCATGTCAGCGAGCGGATCACGCTGGTCGATGCCAATACGATCCGCCAGGAGCTCATCGTGACCGCGCCCAAGGTGCTCACCGCACCGTGGAAGACCGCGCGCACCTACACCCGTCACCGCGAACGGAAGTACGACTTCGTCGAATCCTCCTGCCGACAGGGCGATTTCTACGAAGACAAGGACGAGCACGGAAACGCGGTGTTCAAGCCGATCCCCAAGGACGCAGGCGGCGCGCCGGTGCCGCCTGACGAGCCCGATGCCAAGTCGCCCAATTCTCAGCCGTCCAGTTCCAAACCGAAGAGCCAGTAGCCCATGCGTCCCATCATCTTCGCCCGCCTGCTCGGCCCAGTCGCCCTGCTTGGTCTCGCAACGAGCGTGCCCGCGCTTGCACATCACAGTTTCGCGATGTTCGATCCCAGCAAGCCGATGAGCTTCGAAGGCACCGTGAAGAGCCTGCAATGGACCGCGCCGCATGCGATCCTGTGGATCGAGGCCGGCAAAGTCGGTCAGTACGACGCGGGCCTGTGGTCGCTCGAGCTGCCCACCAGCCCCGGGAACCTCAACAAGATGGGCTGGTCACGCACCTCACTGGTTCCGGGTGACAAGGTCCGGGTCGATATCGACCCGATCCGCGACGGCCGGCGCGCCGGTCGGTTTAAGAAGGCCGTGATCCTGGCGAACGGCAAAGTCCTGACGGTCGGCAACATCCCCGGCGCGGGGGCGACCACCAAGTGAGCCGGGCATTCACGCGCAAGCGCAGGGACCTGCTTGGCGCGATGGTTCTCAGCGCTGGCGTTCTGGCGAGCAGCACCAGCGCGCAGACCCCGCCGGTCAACGGGCCGATCAACCCGCCCCCCACCGCCGAGCAGTGGGCCGCGTTGGCCAAGCTGCCCGACTGGAGCGGAACCTGGTCGCCCGACATCACCGACCAGAACGCGCAGATCAAGACCAACCCGGTGCCCTGGAAGCCCGATATCCAGAAGCAGGTCGATTACTGGGTGTCCGAAGAACAGGCGGGGCGCCCCAACGGGTTGCTGCTCAACTGCCTGCCGCATGGCATGCCCGGCCTGATCACGATCACGCACAACGCGATGGAGATCCTGTTCACGCCCGGTCGGGTCACGCTGCTCGGCGAATCCGACGGCAACCGGCTTCGCCGGATCTGGACCGACGGCCGGGGCCATAGCGCCGATCCCGATCCAAGCTTCCACGGCGAATCGGTCGGCCACTGGGAGGGCGACACGCTCGCCGTCGATACGATCGGCATCCTGCCGCAAGTGTTCCTGCCGGTGAGCGAATCGGTCGGTATTCCCAACAATGGCGATCTGCACATCACCGAGCGTATCCACCTGATCACGCCGGGCACGCTGGCGTTCGACCTGACGATCGACGCCCCGCATATCCTGACGCGGCCCTACGTCACGCGGCGCCTGTTCTATCGCCGCCGCCAGAAGAGCTTCGAGATCGGCGAAGGCGTCTGCCGCCAGGGCGACTTCCATGATGTCAAGGATAAATGGGATAACGACGTGTTCGAACCCGTCTACCAGCAGGATGGCAACGTCCTGCCTTCTCCCCCCAGCAAATGAGAAAAGCGATGCGTCCGATCCCAGCCACTCCGATTGGCGCCGCCACGATCGCTGCCGTCACGTTCACCGTCGCCGCGCCCGCGCTCGCGCATCACAGCTTCGCGATGTTCGATCCGGGCAAGGTGGTGACGCTGAACGGCACGGTGAAGGAGTTCCGCTGGGTCAACCCGCACGTCTCGCTGTTCGTGCTCGCGGATCGTCCCGGTGCGACGCCCGAACTGTGGTCGGTGGAAATCACCAGCCCGGGCAACCTCGCCCGGCTGGGCTGGACCCGCAAGACGCTTAACGCGGGTGACAAGGTCGTGGTCGAGGTCAACCCGCTACGCGATGGGCAGAAGGGCGGCGGCTTCCGCAAGGCTACCCTGGTCGCGACCGGCCAGATCCTGCAGGCACGCCTGATAGACATCGAGAAGAACGGCGAGAAGTGAGCGTCATTGCGAGAGCGTGAAGCCGATCCAGCGGCCGAATGCCACGATCGTGGTCCACAGGATCAGCGAGGCCGCGCCCGAAAGCTTGGGCAGGATCGCGCCCTCGCGCTCCAGATGCTGGTGCGCGAACACGTGGAACAGGACCATGTTGAGCGCCGCGACCAGCAGCAGTACCATCTTGCCGAGAAAGAAGAAGTTGGCGGCGTAGCTGATCGGGTTCGCGACGAAGAGCAGTGAACCGGTGATCGCCGCCAGCGCGAACGCGCTCCAGGTCACCGGCAGGATCGAGCGGATCAGTTCGCGCGCGTCGCGCCCGCGCGACGCAAGGCCGACCAGGCGCAGATCTACGACTGCGATCGATCCGACCACCAGTGTGATCGCGATGACATGGACCGATTCGATCGCCGGAAACGCATACGTGGAATCCGTCAGTGCCTCGGAAAGGCGGGTTTCGGACAAGCGCTGGGCGAAGTCTTGCAGGAGGCTCACTCGGATATCCTTGGAATAAGCGTGGGGCTCAGGCCGTGAAGGTCAGGCCGAATGTCACGAAGGCGCGCCCGCCCAGGGATCGGCGTAAGCGATCCAGCGTCCGGCCACGATCACCGCCAGCCACAGCGTCAACGTCACCAGCGCAACGAGCTTGCTCGCCGGTTTCGCAGTGACAACCTCGTCGCCGCGCTGCGCGAAAACCGGGCGCTGCGACCACGTCAGTCCCAGCGCCACGATCAGCAGGCCCATCTTGAGCCAGAAGATCGTGCGGAAGATCGCGCGGTTGGGTTCACCCGCTATCTGCAGCAGCCCGGTCGCCAGCAGCACGAGCACCGCGATCGTCACCGGCCACAGGAAGCGGTCGATCACCGCGGGCACGGGCTGTGAGCGCTCGGCCCAGCCGATGATCCGCAAGTTGATCAGCAGCACCCCCGCCAGCACCACCGCAACGCTGAGGATATGTACGGTCTGCAGCGCGGGCACGACCCAGTCGTGGCTCGCGACCGCGAGATTGAGCCAGCTTCCGGTCAGCCAGTTGCTGATGCGGGTCAGGATTTGGGTGAACATCGGCTCGCTCAGTTTGCTGGCACGGGGACGGGTTCGAGGAAGGGATAATCGATATACCCCGCTTCCTCGCCATTCTGGAATGTCGCCACGTCGGGCGGGTTCAGCGGGACGTGGTCGAGCCGGAAGCGGTCGACCAGATCGGGATTGGCGATGTAGAGCCGGCCGAACGCGACGAAGTCCGCGCGCCCGCCCTCGATCGCGGCGAGCGCGGTGTCGCGGGTGAACTCGCCCGCGAGGATCAGCGGACCCGCGAAGATCTTGCGTATCCGTGCGGAAAGCCGCCGTTCGGCGGCGGTCGCATCGGGCTCGATCAGGTGAAGGTAGGCGATATCGCGATCGTGCAGTTCGCGCGCCACGTAAGCGTAAAGCGCCGCCGGATCGGAGTCGCCGCGCCCGTCGACGTCGAAGTGCGGCGAGATCCGCACGCCCACGCCCGCGGGGCCGAATACCTCGATCGCGGCATCGACGACCTCGAGCAGGAAGCGCGCGCGGTTCTCGATTGCGCCGCCGTAGGCATCGGTGCGCGTATTGGCATCGTCACGCAGAAATTGCTCGATCAGGAAGCCATTCGCCGCGTGCAATGCGATGCCGTCGAAGCCGGCGCGCTTGCTGTTGCTGGCGGCCTCGCGGAATTGATCGACGAGGTCGGGGATTTCATTCAACTCCGCCGCGCGCGGCACCGGGAACGGCTTGGTCCCGCTGACGATCGGCAGGGATCCGCTGGCCGCGACCGCGGAGGGGGCAACCGGCAGCACGTTGGCGGTCACCGCGCTCCAGGCTTCGACTTGCCCGTCCGAAAAGCGCCGCAGACGCGGGAAGGCGCTGCTCAGCGTATCGCCCGAGATGTCCTCGACGATCAGGTATCGCTGGAGGAACGGCGCGTAGCCCGAGTCGACCAGCGCATAGTCGGCGCCATTGAAGAACGGCCCCTCGCCGTGCCGCTCCAGCGCCTCCTCGAGCCGTGCGAATACGGCGAACAACGCCTCGCGCGCTTTCGCAAGTTCCTCTTCAGTCGCGGCACTTCCGACAGAGCCGGTCGCGGCGGAGAAGCTGGGGATGTAATCGGTCCAGGCGCGGTTCGAGGCGCGGGTGATCGGATCGGCCGGGTGAAGCCGTGGTTCGATCGTCTCGTCGAGGTATTCGGAGATGGCGTTGGACTTGAACAGGGCCACATTATCGTCGATCTGGAGCACGAGCACTTTGCCATGCGGCGAAATCGGCTTGAACCAGTCAGGACGGTTGCCGGGCTCAATGTGAACGAGTTCGAAGTCCACAGCCTTCTCGCGCAGCACGATCGCCGCACGCTGGACCCATGGACAAGTCTTGAAACTGACGAGACGATATCGGGTCAAGCGCTGCTCTACTGGAAAATGTGTCGTCGTTCAGCGCAAAACGGCGGCGGCAACCCTGCCTGGGGGTCACCGCCGCCTGCTTTGCTTTCGGTTCAGGCCTTACAGGCTACGCCACAGATCTTCGTCGTCGATCAGCACGCGCTCGAGTGCGCGCGGATAGTCGCCGTAATCGCGCACGGCGCGGTGCACGGCGGCGCGGTTGTCCCAGAACGCGATCGAGCCGGGCTTCCACGCAAAACGAACCTGATATTCTGGCTTGCGATAGCGATCGAGGATCAGTTGGAGAACTTCGCGGTTTTCGTCCTTGTCGAGGCCGACGATCTCGGGATGCTTGCCGAAATCGACCCACAGGATCTTCTTGCCGGTCTCCCGGTGCGTTCGCACGATCGGATGTGCGACGAGCGGGTAGTCGCCGTGCCCGGCGCGCTTCAGAGAGCTGCGGAAATCGACAATCGAGTGCAGGCCTTCGAACCGATCCTTCACGTCCTGCGGAAGGTCGTTGTAGACCTGCTCGGCATCGACCCAGATCGTGTCGCCGCCCGTCGGCGGCAGATCCACCGCACGCAGCACCGAGCCCCAGCTCGGGACGATCCGCCAGTTTGTGTCGGTGTGATAGCCGTCGTAGATCTCGCCGGGACGCTTCTCGCTCTCGAAGAATTCGCGCTGCTGCGGGTCGGCCGAAATCAGATGCACGCCGGATTCGCCATCGACATCGATCAGGCGATCGGCCGTGTAGGGCGGCGTGTAGATCGAACCGAAACGCTTGGCGAAATCGAGATGCTGGCGGCGATCGACAGTCTGGTCGCGGAAGAACAGCACCTTGTATTTCAGCAGTGCTGCCTTGATCTGGTCGCGCGCCTCATCCGACAGGGCTTTGCTCAGGTCGATCCCGCTGACTTCGGCGCCGATCGTGGGATGCGCGGGCGTGAACGTCAGCGTGGCGGTATCGGCTCTTTCAAGTTCCAGGACATCGCTCATATTGCTCTCCGAAATGGCTCATCATCGAGAATGATGATTGCGTCTGCCTGGAGAATTTGCGCCCGCTTGGGTGCCGGAACAATCGAACTAATTCGATGATCCTATGAGTTAATCTGAACCCGGGTTCGTTCGCCTGGGCTCAGTGCCTGGGTTTTACGAACCTCAGCGTCATCCGGTCGCTCTCGCCGATCGCGTCATACTTGGCGTGATCGAAACTCGGATCGGGCGCCACTCCGAAAGGTGACGAACGCCGCGCCGGCGGGAGCGTCCACACGCCGAACGGGTAGTCCTTGGTGTCTTTGGGATTGGCATTGATCTCCGAACGCGCCGCCAGTTTGAAGCCGGCGCGGGCCGCCTCGCCGATCACATACGCTTCCGAGACGTAGCCATCGCCCTTCGCGGGATCGGCACCATCGGGCGCGCGGTGATCCTCGATCGCGAGCACGCCGCCGGGTTTCAGCGCCGCGAAGAAGTCGGCGAAGGCCTTGCGGATGAAGCCGTTGGTCACCCAATTGTGAGTCTCACGCGACACCAGGACGAAGTCGATGCTGGCAGGCGCCGCCAATGCGCCAGACTTCGGGCCGAAGCCGACCACGCGAATCGAACCATAGAGTGCCGGGTTGCCCGCGTATTTGCCCTCGAACGCGGCGCGGCTCTTGCGCTCGGACTCGCTGGCAGCGGGATCGTCCAGATCGGCAGCCGCTGCGATATACCGCCCACCTGTCTGCGCCAGATAAGGCGCGAGGATGTTGGTCCACCACCCGCCGCCCGGCTCAACCTCGATCACCGACGCGCCGGGCTTCAGACCCCAGAACCGCAGCGAAGCCTCGGGATGGCGATAGATGTCGCGCACGGTGTCCGCCGCGGGACGGCTGGCGCTCGTGACGGCCTTGTGGAGGATCGCGTCGGTGCGTGCGGTGGCCGGACCGGACACGGCGACAAGCGCCAGTCCTGCGAGCGCGAGATGACCGAGCTTGTTCACGTCAGGGTTTCCTCAAACAAGTTCAGCAGGCGCCGCAAGTGGCGCGCCGATGCGGCGGCATCATACGCGGCAGAGTCCGCGATCGCGAAGCCGTGACCTGCGCCCGCATAGAATTCTGTCGTGAAATCGACGCCGCTCTCCGCCAGCGCCCGGTCGAGTGTCGCAATCTGTTCGGGCGGCGCGGAGGCATCCTCATCGGCATGGCCGATATGCACCCTTGCGCGGATCTGCTTCACGAGCAGATGGGGGCTGTCGGCCTCACCCTCTTTCGCGAGGTTGCCGCCGTGGAACGAGGCAGCAGCGCGCACGCGATCGGGATATTGCGCAGCGAGGCGCAGCGCGAAGCTGCCGGTCAGGCAGTAGCCGACCACACCGACGCGGCTCGCGTCGATCCCGTCCAGGCGTTCGAGTTCGCCGACGTAAGCGGAAAAATCGCGAAACTGCGCGTCGACGGTCAGCAGTGCGCGGTAGCCCTGGAGCCGCGCGCGGGTGGCGTCATCGAAGTCGGCGCCCGGCTCGACCTGCGGCGCGGGGGTGCTGCGGTAATAGATATTGGGCAGCAGCACCGCATGGCCTGCAGCCGCGAACCGTGCCGCCAGATCCTCGTAGACCGGACGCGCGCCGCGAATGTCGGGCAGCAGAATCACTGCGCCGGCCTGCGCGGCGCCCGCATCAGGCCGAAACAGCCGCGCGTCGATCTTGCCGTCGGGGCCGGAGATCACGATCGACTCCGCGCTCACGCTGCGGGCTCGCGTAGGAAGGGAATGGCAACGTTGAGCATGATCGGTCTCGTCTTCATCATGGCGCGGAAAGTGGTATCGGCGGCAACTCGGCTTTTGGCAGCGACACGCCGAGTACCGCAGCGATCGTAGGCGCGATCGCGCGGATGTCGATAACCCCAAGGTCTCGCTCACGCGCCACGCCTGGCCCATGGATCAGGAATGTCAGCGAAGCTCGGATGCGTAGCCGAGTGGCCATGCGTGCCTTTTTTGCCTTGGCGGGGACAGCTCATCGATCCGGTTGAGCGCGGCGTTGGCCTCGGGAGAGCCTGGGCCCGACTTGTGCTCGGCATCCTCGAGATCGCCGAAATGCACGGTTATGAAGCCTGGGTAATAGAGCTGGATCAGCGTGACCGCGATCCGCGCATCCGCGGCCATCAGTCGCGAAAGATTGGGAGGCCTGATGCCGCGCTGATCCGCCTCGAGCAAATCTCCGGGCCGCAGCCCGTCGATCGAGACCATCAGCACCGGAGCGGCATGAGCGGCCGGGATGGAGAAGGTTGCGGCCGCACAGGCGGCGATCCAGCGCGGCCGTATCAGCCGCCTGCGTACGGATTGGAAGGGGACGGGCATGTGAACCTTACGCACGATGATCCAGAGACGGCTGCGCGCTATGCCGTGCCCGGACGGCGGACAAACGAGTTCCGCACCCGCCGCGATAAGAGATTGTCGTAGAAGCACGGGCAGCGCCGGCGCGTTACCGGACACGCGATCGTCAAACGTCTTTCGCGACATCGCTCGCTGCGCGTTCATGGTCTCGGCGTCGGCCTGCACGGTCGGGCCCTATTTCAATGCAGGCTCCGAAAAGCGTCGCGTTTAATTGTCGCTCATCCTCTGGACCAAGTGCGCGCGTGAGGCGCCCGGTTCGAACCGGTCCGCGAAATATTGTGTTTCGTGCGCGACCAGCCCGCCTCGAAACTCCATGATGCTGACGACGTAGGAGGGCACGTCGTCATAAGTCAGCGTGAACTCGGTAACCCACAGATCGCCCGAGCCCGCGATCCTGCGCACGGCGAACCGCTTGGTGCTGGGCTGCACGGTCCGGCTTTCCCGGATGTTGCGCCGGCCGACGATCCGCTCACCCGATTGCGGATAATCGAGCACCGCGTCCTCGTGATAGATCACGTGCTCGGCTTCGAAATCGCCGGCATCCGAAGCGGCCCAGTGCCGATCGAGCGCCAATCGCAGGGTCGCCTCATCCATCCCGATCTCCGCACCATTCAAGAACGGCATCGCCCCTGCGTGCCGGACAGATCAAGTCGACCCATCGTCGAACACTGCATCGGCCGATCGCAATCGGCATCGGCCACAACCTTCCGCGCATTGCGCAGGCCGTCGTCGACGTCGCGGCGGGTCAGGCCCGAAGCACGATTTTGCCCGGCTTTGCAGGCAGCGCGCCTTCCAGCATGCGGTGCGCCCGCATCGCCTGATCGAGCGGAAGGATCTCACCGACGAAGGTCTGCAACAGATTCGCTTCGAACCTGCGGCCGAGCGCGACCAGCGTGTCGCTGCGCACTTCGACGAGCATGAATGACGCGCGGATCCCCGCCGCCGCCGCCAGCGCGGCGTCGGGCTCGGACACTGCCGAGATCAGCGCGCCGCCCGGCTTGACGTGATCGAACAGCAGGCGCTGGCTCTCTCCGCCAACCAGATCAAGTGCGGCATCGACAGGCTCCGCGCCGGCGAGATCGCGCCCGACGATCAGGTCTGCGCCCAGCTCTCGCAGCGCGGCGGCATTTTGCGGGGAGGCCGCGGCAAGCACGCGGATTCCCGCATCGCGCGCAATCTGGACGGCGAAGCGGCCGACGTTGCCCGCCGCGCCGTGGATCAACACGCTCTGGCCGGCCTTGAGCTTCGCGTGATCGAACAGCATCTGCCAAGCGGTGACCGCAATCACCGGGACTGAGGCCGCCTCGACGAAGCCGAGCGCTGTGGGCTTGGGCGCGATCATCGCGGCCTTGCAGATCGCGAACTGCGCATAGCCGTCGGTGAAGCGCGGGTTCGTCGTGCCGTAGACCGCCAATCCGGCGGCGAATCCGTCAACGCCTGCGCCGGACGCGATCACGGTCCCCGCGATGTCCGAGCCGAGCGTGAGCGGCAGCGGCTGCGGCAGCACACTGGTCCCTCCCCGGATCCAGCCATCCCACGGCCCGACGCTGGCCGCGGCGACCTTGACCAGCACCTCGCCCACATCCGGAACGGGCACCGGGATTTGGTCGGCCACGATTGCCTCGGGGCCGCCAAAGGCATGGACCCGCATCGCCAGCATGTCGGAAGGAGTATCGCTCATGGCCGCGACAGTAATCCGGCTTTTGCTGAGCGCAATGCAGGCCGGCGCAGCAGCGGTTCACGTGCCGCACGACCGTCAGCCGGGCTTGGGCACTTCGGCGGGCTTGGCTGCGGCGATGCGCGTCTGCGCTGCCTGCAGGCAGTGATGCAGGATCCCGTAATAGCGCGCGGTCGCGTCCGCGCCGATCAGGAACGGATTGGCCTTCGCCGCGCCGCCGCGAACCGTGCGACCTCGGCGGCGACTGCTGGCAAATCCGCAGGCGGCCTTGCGGCGGGCGCTGCGGCCATGAGCAGAGCAGCGGCAGCGGACAACCATGCGCCAACGCGTGCGTTCATGATCCTGCTCCCCGACACATGCCGAATGCCGGCTGCACGATCCGCGGGCGCGATGCCGACAGATCAGGACGCGGGCCATAAGTGGCGAACGGAAGCCTGAACAATCGCGTGTTCTCATACGCATATTCTCGCAGGCGATAGGGCGATCGACGCCACGATCGTCCGCGGCACGGTCCGCTGTGCGAAAAGCGGCGACAGTTTGGTGAGCCCTGCGCGGTTCGAACGCGCGACCTACTGATTAAAAGTCAGTTGCTCTACCGACTGAGCTAAGGGCCCCCAGCGGTGCGCTCACCTAGGGGCGTGGCGGGGGCGGGTCAAGCGCGCGGCGAGGTGGCGGGAGGTGAGGCCGGTTATCGGGTCGCGCCAGCCGGGGGCGATGCGCGATGCGGGGCCCAGGACGAAGGCGCGCTCGCGGTATTCGAGATGGGGGATCGTGAGGCCCGGTCCGGACCAGGGGCCACCACTCCAGAGTACGATATCGAGATCGAGCACCCGCGCGCTCCAGCGCTGCCCGCGGCGATGCCGACCGAACGCGTGCTCGATCCATTGCAGCGCCGATAGCACCGCGTCGGGATCGAGCGCGGTGCGAATCGTCGCTGCGGTGTTGGCATAGCGGCGGCGCGAGGGTCCGAGCGGGGCGCTGCGGATGATGGCCGAGGCGTGTTCGATCGCCAGGCCAGCCTCCGCAAGCGCGATCAATGCCGCGCCTAACACCTGCTCGGGCCGGCCATGGCGATGATGCCGGACGTTCGAGCCGAGCGCGATCAGGTAGCGCTGCTCGCTCACCGGCTCAAACCTCGGCGCTGATCAGGCCGTAGAGCTGCGGGCGGCGATCGCGGAAGAAGCCCATGCCGGCGCGGTGCTTCGCGGCGCGGGCGAGATCGATCGTCGCCACCAGTGCGCCGGTGCCCTCGCCGCCGAACTCGGTGAGATAATCGCCCCATTCGTCGGTGATGAAGCTGTGGCCATAGAAGCACTGCGCCGCGCCGCCGTGCTCCTGTTCCGCGCCGATGCGGTTCGCGGCGATCACCGGCATGCAGTTCGAGACCGCATGCCCCAGCATTGCGCGGCGCCACATGCGGCTGGTGTCGAGATCGCCGTCGTAAGGCTCGGAGCCGATCGCGGTGGGGTAGAACAACAGCTCCGCGCCCATCAGCGCCATGACGCGCGCGGTCTCGGGGTACCATTGGTCCCAGCAGATTCCGACGCCGATGCGCGTGCCGAACACATCCCAGACCTTGAAGCCGTCCGCGCCGGGGCGGAAATAATACTTCTCCTCGTAGCCCGGCCCGTCGGGGATATGGCTCTTGCGGTACGTCCCCATGATCTCGCCGTCGGGGCCGATCATCGCCATCGTGTTGAAATAGTGGTGCCCGTCCCGCTCGAAGAAGCTGGTCGGGATCGCGACCTTGAGCTTCGCCGCAAGGCTGCGCATCGCGATCACCGAGGGGTGCTCGGCCGTCGGCCGGGCAAGAGCAAACAGCTCTTCCTCTTCGGTCTTGCAGAAGTAGGGGCCGGAGAACAGCTCGGGCGGCAGGATGACTTGCGCGCCGCGCGCGGCCGCATCCTCGACCAGCGCGCAGACCGCGTCGATGTTGGTGCGCTCGTCGGTCGAGCCCAGCGCGAGCTGGAGGGCGGCTACGGTGATTTCGGCCATGAGCGCTCAGGTAGCAATCGTAAGCGCCGCGGTGAAGGGCGCCCTGACAAGCGCGCCGCGAATTCCTATATTCCGCTCAACCCATCGAAAGGCGAAAAGACATGAGCGAGACTGAAAAGGCGATCGTCGCCGGCGGCTGTTTCTGGTGCACCGAGGCGGTGTTCCGCGACGTGATCGGCGTGACCAAGGTCGAGAGCGGCTACACCGGCGGCGCGACCGCCAACCCGACGTACAAGCAGGTCTGCGGCGGCCAGACCGGCCATGCCGAGGCGATTGCGGTGACGTTCGATCCTGCAGTGATCACGCTGCCCGAGATCTTCGACGTGTTCCTGGGCACGCACGATCCCTCGCAGCTCAACCGCCAGGGCAACGACGTCGGCACGCAGTACCGCTCGGCGATCTTCCCGCTCGACGATGCGCAGCGCGCCGAGGCCGAAGCCGCGATCGCGCGCTGGAACGACGAGCACGCCGGGCAGAAGGCAGTGACCACGATCGAACCGCTGGGCGACTGGTATCCGGCCGAGGACTATCACCAGGAATACTGGGACGGCGAAGGCCAGCGCAATCCCTACTGCCTGGCGGTGATCCCGCCCAAGCTGCTGAAACTGCGCAAGAGCTTCGCGGCCAAAGTGAAGGCCTGAGGCTAGGCGGCGCGCCAGCGGGCTATGGTGAAGCCGTCGAGCCCGCCCGCCTGGGGGAGCATGCCCGGATCGGTGCGCAAAGTGCCGTCGGGGGTCGGCATCAGGAAATCCGGCAATTCGCCGGACTCGATCGGGTCGCGCACGAGGCTGGGCGGGGGCACAATGCCGTCGCCCTCCTCAGGTTCGAGCGAACACACGGCATAGACCAGCCGGCCGCCAGGGCTCAGCCATCCGGCCGCGCGGGCAAGCATCCGCGTCTGGAGTTGCGCCATCTCGGCGATCTGGCGCGGGAAGATGCGGTGGAGCACGTCGGGATGGCGGCGGCAGGTGCCCGTCGCGGTGCACGGCGCATCGAGCAGGATCGCGTCGAAGGCCTCGGGCGGTTCCCACACCAGAGCATCGGCGGCGATCACGTCCGCGGACAGGTTCGTCCGCGCGAGGTTCTGGCGCACGCGTTCCAGCCGCTTGTCGCTGATGTCGAGCGCGGTGACCTGCCAGCCGGCGGACGCCAGCTGCAGCGTCTTGCCCCCCGGCGCGGCGCAAAGATCGAGCACGCGGCGTCCGCCTTTTCCATTGGCGCCCGCACCAAGCAGCCGCGCCGGCAGGCTCGCGGCGAGGTCCTGCACCCACCATGCGCCTTCGCCGAAGCCGGCGAGATCCTCGATCGGCGTGCCGCGAGGGAGCCGGATGTGGCCGGGAAGCAGCGACACGCCGCCCAGGCGCTCGGCCCACAGCGCGGTCTCTGCAGGCTCGCGCAGGACAAGGTCGAGCGGCGGCGGTTCGGCAAGGCCCTGCGCGATGGTTCGGGCGTGTTCGCCCCAGCGTTCGGCGACGGCTTCGGGCAGCGTCGGGAACGCCGGGAGGGCGGCACCTTGCTTCGCCAGGGTCGAAAAGACCCCGTGCGCCAGCCGCTTCGGGCCGCCGACCAGCAACGGCAACGCGGTCGCGATCACCGCGTGCGGGGGTACGCCCAGCCGTAGCCATTGCACCAGCATCAGCCGCAGCACCGCGCGCGGCTTGGCGTCGTCGGGCAGGCGCTGGTTGGTGGCGCTATCGATCAGCGAGTCGAGATCGACCAGCCAGCGCAGCGTTTCCGCCGCGATCGCCCGCGCAAGCGCGCGGTCGGCGGGGGCGGGCAGGCCGTTCGCCGCGCCGCCCGCGCGGTCGAGCGTCTCGCCGCGGCGCAGCACCGCATCGCACATCCTGAGCGCCGCGCGGCGCGCCTCGAAACCGGGGACGTCATCCATGGCGCCCGCGCCTAGGGTCTTTTCCCCTTGCGGGGAAGCGGCAGCGGCAAGCCGGTGCGTAGGCGATTGCATCGCCGCGCCGGCGCGCCCACATGCAGGTCATGACGCAACGCGCGACCAAACGGCCCGAACGCTTCGAAAAGCCCGCCCACTGGGACACGGCCCCTGCGCCCAAGCCCGCCGAAGCCAAGGCCGAGGAAGACCCCGACGGCCTATCCCCCACACGCTACGGGGACTGGGTGCACAACGGCATCGCCATCGATTTCTGATTCGCTCGGCGAAGGGACCGACGCTCACGCCAAGACGCCAAGATCCCGCACCAAGCGGCGCGGCCGCGGGTTTCATGAGGAATGGTTCTTGTGGGAGAGGGGCAATGATGCCTTGGGCAAAGCATCCTGGCGTCTTTGTGCGAGCACAAAGACGCATAGCGATCTCTGGGTGCGGGTGGGCTTCGCGCAGAAGAATGGATTCACGCAGAGGCGCAGAGAAATAGAGCCCGCGACTAAGCCGCCATTCGATCAAAGCCACCACGGGGCGGCAACGTGGAGGGCTCGCACCCGGCACGCCGTCGGGGCACGCCCCGAATTCATGCTCGAGACCGCGGCGCGGCATCGTGCGAAGTGCGCCGGCTGCTGTGCGGGGTCATAGAGAAGGCCTTCGCATCCCGCACTTATCGGCCGGGAAGAATAACCTATTTGGTTGTTTATGTCGAGTCGGAAGGGACTGGATATGCTTCCTGTCCTCTCCTATACGCGGAAGGGCGCCTATCCAAACATCAGCAAGACAGCGATGAACACCAGCAATGCGATCAGGCTGGCGCCGCACAGCACGCCAAACGTGCAGCGATGTATGTTCGAGTCGAACCTCTCCACAGGCCAGCGCTCCGCTGATTTTGTGAGGTTGATATAATCCTCGATTGCAGCAATCGCAAGCAAGAGCACAGTTTACGCAACGCAACCCGCCGAAGGCTTGCACGTTACCGGTTACCGGTGCACTTATTCTAAGCTAAGTTAGTATGTCATGGGCCAGATCGGCCCGCGCGCAATTTCACGGGTTACGATGACGAGCGAAGACGAGCGTTCCGACGATCCCGCCAGCGCGAATACGGCTCCCGAGGATGAGGATCAGAGGCCCGCGCTAAGCCCGCGCACCAAGCTCATCCTGATCGCGGTCGCGGTGATCGTGTTGGTGGCCGCCGCGATCTGGCTCGTGCGCTACAAGACGTACGGCCAGTATTTCCAGTCGACCAACGACGCAACGATCCAGGCCGACGCGGTGGCGATCTCGCCGCGAGTCAGTGGGTACGTCGAGCAGGTGCTGGTGGTGGAGAACCAGGACGTGGCACAGGGCCAGCCGCTCGCCCGCATCGACGTGCGTGATTATCAGGCGAAGGCCGCGCAGGCACAGGCGCAGATCGCCGAGGCCGAGGCCAGCGCCGACAACGCGCGGGCCTCGATCGAAGAGCAGGTCGCCGCGATCCGGCAGGCGGGCGCGCAGTTGTCCGCCGCACGGATCAAGGCCGCTCACGATGCGAGCGAGGCCGCGCGCTACGCGCCGTTGGCGGCGAGCGGTGCCGAAACCCGCGAAAAGCTCGCCGATCTGCGCACCACCGCCGCGCAGTCCGCGCAGCAGGTGCACGAACAAGCGGCAGGGCTTGAAATGCAGAAGCGCCGCGTTGCCGGCATGCAGGCACAAGTCCGTCAGGCGCAGGCGCAAGGCGCGGGCGCCAAGGCGCAGCTGGCCTCGGCGGCTGTCGATCTGGGCGCGACGCTGCTCAAGGCGCCGTTCGCGGGGCGGATCGGCGACAAGACCGTACAGGTCGGGCAATACGTGCAGGCCGGCACCCGGCTGATGTCGGTGGTGCCGCTGAGCCAGCTCTACATCACCGCCAACTTCAAGGAGACGCAGCTCGCGCTGATGCGTGCCGGACAGCCGGTGAAGATCTCGGTCGATGCGCTCGGCGGGCTCGAGGTTGACGGGCGGGTCGAGAGCGTCTCGCCGGGCACCGGCGCGCAGTTCTCGATCCTGCCGCCGCAGAACGCGACGGGCAACTTCACCAAGATCGTGCAGCGCGTGCCGGTGCGGATCGCGGTTCGGGCGACGCCGTCGGCGCGCCGGCTGCTGGTGCCGGGGTTGTCGGTGACGGTGGTGGTCGATACGCGCGCCGCGAAGGACGATCTCGATCACATCCGCGACGAGCAAAAGCGCGCCGAGAAGCAGGACTGACATGGCCACCGCCGCGGCCGTACCCAGCAAGCAGGGCAGCCCGCCCGCGCGCGCCGATCTCGGCGCATGGCTTGCGGTCGCCGCCGGTACGCTGGGCGCGCTGATGGCGACGCTCGACATTTCGATCGTCAACTCGGCGCTCCCCACGATCCAGGGGGAGATCGGTGCGAGCGGGACCGAGGGGACATGGGTGGCGACCGCCTATCTGGTCGCCGAGATCATCATCATCCCGCTGTCGGCGTGGCTCGAACGCCTGCTGGGCCTGCGCAAGTTCCTGCTGATCGCGGTGACGCTGTTCACCGGCTTTTCGGTGCTGTGCGGGTTCTCGACATCGCTCGGCATGATGATCGCCGGCCGGGTCGGCCAGGGCTTCACCGGCGGGGCGATGATCCCGACCGCGCAGACGATCATCGCGCAGCGCCTGCCGCCCAATCAGCAGTCGATCGGCACCGCGATGTTCGGGGTGGTCGCGATCCTCGGGCCGCTGATCGGGCCTCTCGTCGGAGGCTGGCTCGCCGAGAACGTCAGCTGGCATTACGCCTTCTTCCTCAACGTGCCGATCTCGGTCCTGCTGATCGTGCTGCTGCTCGTCGGCCTGCCGCATCAGAAAGCCAAATTGAGCCTGCTGCGCGAAGCCGACTGGCTTGGCATCCTCGGCCTCGCGATGGGCATGGGCGGACTGACCGTGTTTCTGGAAGAGGGCACGCGCGAGGAATGGTTCGCCTCGGGCCTGATCCAGCAGATGGCGCTGGTCAGCCTGATCGGCTTCATCCTGCTTATCTACGCGCAGTTCACCGCGCGCCGCCCGGTGATCAAGCTCGCGCTCCTGCTCGATCGCCAGTTCGGTTCGCTGGCGGTGATGGGCATCGCGCTCGGCGTGGTGCTCTACGGTACGTCCTATGCGATCCCGCAGTTCCTTTCCTCGGTGGCCGACTACAATGCGCTGCAATCGGGCAAGGTCGTACTGCTGTCGGGCATTCCCAGCATTCTGATGATGCCGCTGGTGCCGACGCTGATCCGGCGGGTGGATATCCGCGTCGCGGTGGCATTCGGGATGGCGGTGATGGCGCTTTCGGCCTGGTTCGACACAGGACTTACCTTGGTGTCGGACGGCGGCGACTTCACCCCCTCCCAGCTGCTGCGCGGGGTCGGACAGATCATGGCGATGCTGTTCCTGAGCCAGGGCGTGGTGCAATCGGTGGCGACCGAGGATGCGGGTGACGCATCGGGGCTGTTCAACGCGATGCGCAACCTCGGCGGCAGCTTCGCGCTCGCGGCAATTTCCATCCTGCAACAGAGCCGCAACTGGCTTCACACCCGGCGGATCGAGGAGACGATGAACGCCAACGCGCCCGCGGTGCAAAGCTACGTCAAAGGTGTCGGGCAGGCACTCGGATCGCCCGATGCCGGCATCCCGCTGATCGGCCAGCAGATACAGGCGCAGGCGCTGGTGATGACGTACAACGACATCTTTTTCGTGATGGCGATCGTGACCGCGGCGGTGATCCCGCTGGTGCTGTTCCTGCATCCGCTGCCCAAGGACGCCGAAATGGCGGCGGCGCACTGATGCGGCGCGCGGCTACCCTCATCGTGCTCGCGCTGCTTTCGGCGTGCAAGGTTGGCCCGAACTACAAGGGACCACCGCCCTCCGGTTCGGCCGCGGTCGCGCGCGGTACGTTCGTGCGCGCCGATGATCCGGCACTGAGCGCTGCGCCCGGTGTCGCGCGCTGGTGGGAGTCGCTGAATGATCCGACGCTCAACGCGCTTGTCGACGACGCACTGAAGAACAGCCCCACCGTCGATGCCGCCGCCGCGAAGGTGCGCGAAGCGCGCGCGAAGCTGCTGCAGGGCCGCGCAGCGCTGTTCCCCAGCGCCTCGGCGAGCGTGCAATATGTCCATGCCGAGTTGCCGGGAACCGGGTTGGGGTCGCTGACCGGCGGATCGTCATCATCAGGTTCCGATTCCTCTTCGTCGTCATCGAGTTCGTCGTCGCTCAATTTCTACAACGTCGGCGCGAACGTATCGTGGGAGCCCGACTTGTTCGGCGGCCAGCAGCGTAGCGTCGAAGCGGCGCGCGACACGCTCGACCAGCGCTATGCCGACCTCGCCGACGCACAGGTCTCGCTGACCGCACAGGTCGTGCAGTCCTATGTCAACTTGCGAGACGTGCAGGCGCGCTCGCGGCTCAACGGCGAGTCCAGCAAGCTGCAGCATCAGGCGGTCAACCTGACCCGCCAGCGCTATGCCGCGGGCACCGCCTCGCAGCTCGATGTCGACCGGCTGCAGACGCAGGCGCAGGCGACCGATGCGCAGAACGTGCCGCTCAGTGCGCAAGTCGCGATGTACCAGGATGCTCTGGCGGTGCTGACCGGCCGCGCGCCGGGCGAACTCGATGCGACGCTGACACCCGAGCTGCCGGTGCCGTTACCGCCACCGTCGGTCCCGATCGGTGATCCGGCCGCGCTGATCGCGCATCGCCCCGACGTGCGCTCGGCGGAACGCGCGCTTGCCGGCAGCACCGCGAACATCGGCGTCAAGACGGCCGCGCGGTTCCCGGCGCTCAAGTTCAGCGGCATCCTGGGCCTGGGCGGAACCGCGCTGGGCGATGTGGTCGATCCGTCGAACTTCAGTCTGCTGCTGTTGCCGCAGCTGAGCTGGTCGATCCTGGACTTCGGCAAGAACCTGGGCGCGGTGCGCGAGGCACGGGCGCAGCGCGACGAAGCAGGCGCCCAGTACCGCCAGAAAGTGCTCGCCGCGCTGCAGGATGCCGAAGACAGTCTCGCGCGCTTCGGTGCGACCCGGCGCCAGCTCGCGCAGCTGACCGGATCGGCCCAGACCGCCGCGCGTGCCGCCGCGCTCAACCGGGAGCGGTTCGAAGCGGGGACGAGCAGCCTGATCGACCAGCTCGATATCGAGCGCCAGCAGCTGGCCTCGGCGATCAACGAGGAACAGGGTCGCGCGCAGCTGACGATTGATTACATCGCGGTGCAGAAGGCGCTGGGGCTTGGGTGGCAGGACCCGGCGGTGGTGCTGGCGGGGCAGCCGGCGAAGTAACAGGCGCGGCCGCCCGTCCCGTCCGTCCTGAACCTGTCGAAGGACTGTCCTTCTCCCTGGAATTCGGGGCAGAATCGCGAGAAAGAACAGTCCTTCGACAAGCTTCAAGACCGACGGATTGGAGAGAGCTGGAAGGCTCGGGGGAGTTCGGAAAATGCGCATCGACAAGCTCGCTGTCTGGCTCAACACCATCGGCTACGCTTCCGCCGACCTCGTAGCCTTTGCGCAGCGACTGGAGGCGTGGGGCTACGGCACGCTGTGGATCAACGACGGTATGGGCAGCGACCCGATGGTGCTCGCCGCGAAGATCCTCTCTGGAACCGAACGGCTGCAAGTCGCGCTGGGCGTGGCCAACATCTATTCGCGCGATCCCACGACGATGACCGGCGCACAACATGGGCTGAACGAACAATGGAGCGACCGCTTCCTGCTCGGGCTCGGCGCGAGCCACGACTTCATCGTCGAGGGCATGCGCGGGCACAGTTACGGCAAGCCCGTGGCGACAATGCGCGGCTATCTGGAGGCGATGGCGGCGATCAAATATGCCGGCCCACCGCCTGCCGAAAAGCCACGCACCGTGATCGCCGCGCTCGGGCCAAAGATGCTCGAACTCGCGGCCAGTCATGCCGACGGCGCGCATCCGTTCGGGACGACGCCGGGGCACACCGCGGAGGCGCGCGAGATCCTGGGGCCGGACAAGCTGCTGCTCGTCGAGCAGCGCGTCTTGCTCGAAACCGAAACGACAAAGGCTCGGGCGATCGGACGAGGGCTCGTCACGGGCTTTGCCAGCATGACCAATTACCGCCGCAGCATGCTGCGGATGGGCTATACCGAAACCGATTTCGCGGGCGGCGGATCGAACCGCGCCGCCGACATGATGCTCGCCTGGGGCGACATCGACGCGATCCGCGGGCGCATCCAGGAGCACTGGGACGCGGGCGCGGACCAAGTCGCGGTTCAGGTCATGCCGGCAGACGGCGGGCTCATGACGCCTGGGGACGAAGAGGTTCTCGCGCTGCTCGCGCCGGGGAATTGGTCCATTTGAGGCGGAGGCGCCGAGCCGCGGGCCTGGAATGTGAGCTTCGACCTGAGCTAGGCCGGAGGGACGCCGCGCTTTAATTCGACCGCGCCCGAACCTAAATCTGCGTACATGGCCAGCAACACACTCGACGCCCTGATCGTCACTTGCCCCAATTGCGCGAAGCCCAACCGCGTGCCGCGTGAAAAGCTGGGCGCTGGCGGAACCTGCGGGCACTGCAAGCACCCGCTGTTCGCGGGCGCACCGATCACGCTTACCGCGGCCAACTTCGATGCACATTCCGCGCGCTCCGACATCCCGCTGCTGGTCGATTTCTGGGCTTCATGGTGCGGCCCATGCCTGCAAATGGCGCCCGCGTTCACCGCAGCGGCCAAGACGCTCGAGCCGCACATCCGCCTTGGCAAGCTCGATACCGAGGCCGAGCAGGCCATTGCCGGCCGCTTTGCGATCCGCTCGATCCCGACGATGATCCTGCTTCGCAAGGGCAAGGAGATCGCGCGCCAGTCGGGCGCGATACCCGAGCGGGCGATCGTCGACTGGGCCCGGCGCGCGGCGGCGGGATAAGCCGCAGGTTTACCCGGCCGCCTTCACCAACCCCGGAACGAACGCCTGCGACAGCGGGCGCAGCGTGCCGAGTTCGCCCGCTCGTGCGAAAGTTTCGAGGACGGTCTGCTGCTCCTCGATCAGATGCTGGTCGATCGGCGAGAACGTGCGCCCGCTGCGATCGACGGTGATGCGCGCGATCGACAGCGGCAGCCCGGTCTCTTTGGACAGGACGTTGGCGTACTCGTCCTTGTGCGTGGCCGCCCACGCCAGGGCCTTCGACTCGCGCGCGAGAAAATCCGACAGGATCGCGCGCTTGTTGTCGATCGCGGCGACATTGGCGACATCGAACCCGAAGCCCGAAGTGTAATCCCGGCCATCCACGACAATATGCGCTCCGTGGATCTGCGCGAGCGCGATGTACGAGCCCCAAGTAGACCATGCTGCGACCGAACCCGCCGAGAGCGCGGCAGCCGCATCGCTGGGAGAGAGGAACACGATCTTGACCGAGTCGCGCGCCCAGCCGGCGCGGTCGAGCACGCGCAGGATCAGGTAATGCCCGATGCTGCCGCGTCCGGTCGCGATCTGCTTGCCGAGAAGATCCTCAAGCGCGCGCACGGGCGAGCCGGCCGGGGCGACGATGGCGAGCGCGCCGGCGGGGCGCGTGCGGACGCTTTGTGCGCCCACCGCACGTATCGGGCTGCCGCCTTGGTAAGCGAATTGAAACGGCGCGTCGCCCGCAACGCCGGTGTCGATGGCGCCGCTGCCGATCGCCTCGAGCAGCGTTTGCGCTGCCGCGAATTCCGACCACTCGACCGCGTAATCGGTCCCGGCGAGCGCGTTCGCTGCGAGCATCAGCGACTTGGTGCCGCCCTTCTGACTGCCGACACGCAGCACACGGTCGCTTCCACTGCCGCGCCCGCAAGCGGCGAGCGCGATCGATGCGGCCGCGCTCGCGAGCAATGTACGCCTGGTCATCATGACTTTTGTCCTGTCATGGCGCGTCAGCTGGCCAGTGCAACCGGCTGTCCGGTGCGCCCCGCGACCTTGGCGCGCACGACCGGAAGCAGCTCGCGGCCATATTCGATAGAGTCCTTGAGCGGCTCGAACCCGCGGATGAGGAAGTTGTCGATACCGATGTCGTAATATTCGAGCATCGCATCCGCGACCTGCTCGGGCGTGCCGACGAGGCCGGTGCTGTTGCCCGCCGCGCCGGTAAGCTGGGCGACACCGGTCCACAGCCGGGTGTCGCGGCGCGCGCTCTGCGCAGTGTCGAGCAAACGCAGCGAACCCGCGTTGACTGGCCTGTGCCCGCTGGTCGGGAGACCCGCAGCTTCACGATTGGCGCGCACCTGCTCGACGATATCGTCGGCCTTCTTCCACGCGGCTTCCTCGGTATCGGCGATGACCGGGCGCAGCGAAAGCGAGAAGCCGGGATTGCGGCCGTAGCGCGCAGCCGAGCGGCGGACCTGGCGGACGGTGTCGCTGACGCCTTCGAGCGTCTCGCCCCACAGCGCGTAGACGTCGGCGTGGCGCCCGGCGACCTCGATCGCCTCTTCCGAGGAGCCGCCGAAGAACACTGGCAGGTTGTTCGGCTTGATCGCGCTGAACGCGCCGCGCGCCTCGAAGAAGCGGCCCTTGTGATCGAACGGCTGGCTCGCGGTCCACTCCTCGCGCACGATCGTCAGGTACTCGTCGGTCCGCGCATAGCGCTCGGCCTTGGTGGTGCCGACGTCGCCGTCACGCGCCATCTCGGCGTCCGCGCCGCCGGTAATGATGTGCACCGCGACGCGGCCGCCGGTGAGCTGGTCGAGCGTCGCGAGCTGGCGCGCTGCGAGGGTCGGCTGGGTAAAGCCCGGACGGTGCGCGACGAGGAAGCCGAGCTTCTCGGTCAGCGCTGCCGCATGCGCCGCGACGATCAGGCTCTCGGGCGAATTCGAGCCGAACGGGATCAGCACGCGGTCGAACCCGCCCGCTTCCTGAGCGCGGGCCGCATCCTCGACATACTGCTTGTCGAGTACGCGGGCGCGCACACCGGCGTGGAGTTCCGAGGTATCGTTGAAACCGATGTAGCCGATGAAATTGACGGACATGGATGTCCTCCTTGGATAGCGAAAAGCGATAAAGTCAGATGACGAAGAAGCCGTGCGTGCCGTCGCGCTCGAGCTGGTCGACCAGGCCGTATTCCCATTCGAGATAGGCCTGCATCGCGGCCTGTGCGTTGTCGGTGCCTTCGTATGGGCGCTTGTAGCGGCCTTCGGGACCGCGCGGGGGTGGGCCGCCGTCGGGGCCGGTTTCGAGATCCCCCTCGAACGCGCCGTCCAGCACGAGCACTTCCCAGCCCAGCTGCGCGAGCCACGAGGCGGTCATGTCGGCGCGCGGGCCGAGGTCGTCGGCGAGCACGATCCGCCCGCCGCGCACGGGGGCGAACTGATCGGCTTCCTGCACGAGCTGACCGCCGGGGGCGTTGCGGAAGCCGGCGATATGCCCGGCGGCGAATTCGGCGGGCTGGCGCACGTCGAAGCGGTAGAGCGTGCGTGCGCTGTCGGCTTCGAGGTGCGCGAACTCAGCTGCGTCGATGTGCCGCACGCCGGCCCGATACGCGACTTCGCGGGCCCGCTGCCGGGCGATATCGACGCCCCCACCTGCATCGGCGCCTACATCGATATCGACGCTCTCCTGCTGCCCGTGAGCGAGCGTCTGGCCTGCCAGCGTCCAGCCGATCGTGCCGTTGCGCAGCGCGAAGATGCGGTTGGGCAGCCCCGCGTTGATCAGCGACTGCGTGCCGATGATCGAGCGCGTGCGCCCCGCGCAGTTGACGATGATCGTCGTTGCGGGATCGGGCGCGGCGATCGGCGCGCGCAGCACCAGTTCGGCGCCGGGCACGCTGCGCCCGGTGGGAATGCTCATCGTCGCATATTCTTCGAAGCGGCGCGCATCGAGGATCACGACATCGGCCTCGTCGTCGATCAGCGCCTGCACTTCGGGCGCGGGCAACGAGGGCGTCTGGCGGCGGTGCTCGACCAGTTCGCCGAACGCTTTCGAGTACGAATTGACGTCCTCGAACAGCTCGTAACCCGCCTCGCGCCAACCCGCGAGGCCTCCTTCGAGTTCGTCGACCTGCGTGAAGCCGAGGTCCTTCAGCTGCGCGATCGCGTGCCCGGTCAGCCCCTCGCCGTTGTCATAAACCACGATCCGCGTGTCGCGGCGCGGGATGCGCCACTGCGCCTCGACCGCGATCCGGCGCAGCGGAAGCTGCGCGGCGAACAGCGGATGGCCGAGTGCGAACTCGGCTTCCTCGCGCAGGTCGAGCAATACGATCTCTTCGCGCGCGATCAACGCGCTGCGGACTTGTACCGAGGTAACACTCATGTGCGCGCAGACCGGTCCCAGAGATTCGGCAGGACCGCATTGGCGTAGCCGGAGATGAACGGCTTGGGCGTACCGTCCGAATCATACGTCGCGCGTTCTACCGCGCCGATGTTGCCGCCGTAGACGTGGATCGAGACCGACGGCGCATCGCTGTACGCGTTGAAAACGCGGTGAATGTCTCCGCTGCGCGGATCGATCGCCTCGACTTCGGCTTCGCCCAGCGTCACCGTCGGCCCGACTTGTTCGAGGCTACCGTTGGCGCGGCGCTGGTACTGCTCGACTCGCTCGGCGCCGCGCAGCACGCCGACGAGGCCCCAGACGCGGTGGTCGTGGATCGGCGTGCCCTGCCCGCCATCCCAGACGAACGAGACCACGCTGAACCGCTCGCGGCTGTCGCAGTGAAGCAGGTATTGCTGGTAGCGTTCGGGACTGGGCTTGGCGAACTGGTCGGGGAGCCAGTCGTCGCGCGAGACCAGCCGCGCGAGCAATGCTCCGCCGCTTTCGAGGATTTCGCTTTCGTCGCGTGCCCCATCGATCAGATCGGCGAGGCTGGTCACGAAACTGCGCAGTCGCGCGATGTTGGGCGCGACGGTAAGCCCTGCGAAGAGTGTCACCCGCGCGCCTCGTGTGCGGCAGGGAACAGGATCACGCTGGCGTCGCCCGGATTGCCGCCATGCCCGCCGCCGAGCAGCGACAGCAGGCGCGGACGCAGACTGCGGGCGGTGTCGTGACGCTCGCCACGCGGGGCATCGACACGCTCCTGCGCGACGATGCGGCCCTGATCGAGGACGAGGATGCGATCGGCGAGCGCGATCGCCTCATCGACGTCGTGCGTGACCATCAGGACCGCCGGGCGATGCGCGGCCCACAGCGCGAGCACGAGATCGTGCATCTTGATCCGGGTCAGCGCATCGAGCGCGGCGAAAGGCTCGTCGAGCAGCAGCAGCTTGGGCTCACGCACCAGTGCGCGGGCAAGCGCAACGCGCTGGGCCTCTCCGCCAGAGAGTGTCAGCGGCCAGGCATCGAGCCGGTGATCGAGGCCGACTTCGCCCAGTGCCTTCTCGGCCTTGGCACGGACTCGGCCCGACAAGCCTTTCAGTCCGAGCGCGACGTTACGCCAGACTTTCTTCCAAGGCAGCAGACGTGCGTCCTGGAACACCACCGCCCGCGACCTGGGGATCTGGATCGCCTGCCCGTCGCTCGGATCGAGCCCGGCCAGCGTACGCAGCAGCGTGGTCTTGCCCGAGCCCGAGCGGCCCAGCAGCGCCACGAACTCGCCCTCGGCGATTTCGAGATCCAGCCCATCGATGATCGTGTTTTCGCCGAAGCGGCGGGTAAAACCGGAGAGCTTCACCACCGGATTTGCGGCAGGCAGTGCGGCGCGATCGGGGTGAAAACCCGCATGATCGTGAATAAACGTGAGGCGCGCGTCCATGGAAAATCCTTTTGAGGGCGTCACTTCAAGAACTTACTGGGCGACGTTGCTGGGGCGCCAGACAAGCGCCCGCTTCTCGATCGCGCGGACGAACCAGTCGGCGAACAGGCCGAGCGCGGCGTAGACGATCAGGCACACCACGATGATGTCGGTGCGCAGGAAGTCGCGCGCGTTGTTGATCAGGTAGCCGAGGCCCGCCGACGCATTGATCTGTTCGGCGACCACCAGCACAAGGATCGCGATCGACAGCGAATAGCGCAGGCCGACCAGCAGCGAGGGCAATGCGCCGGGCAGGATCACGTGCCAGATCAGTTCGGCCTGCGAAAGACCGAGCGTGCGTGCACCCTCGATCAGCCGCACGTCGACGCTGCGGATGCCGCTGTAGAGATTGAGGTAGATCGGAAAGGTCGAAGCGAATGCGATCAGCCCGATCTTGGGCGTCTCACCGATGCCGAACCAGACGATGAACAGCGGCGTCAGCGCCAGCGTGGGAATCGTACGCTTGATCTGCATCAGCGGGTCGACCGCCACTTCGCCCTGCCGCGAAAGCCCGGCGATAAGCGCGAGCACGGTGCCGACGGTGATGCCGATCGCCAGTCCGACACCGACGCGCATCGTCGAGACCAGAAGATTCTCGGGCAGCTCGCCCGAGCGGACCATGCCATAGAGCGTAGTGAGCACCGCCGAGGGCGCGGCGAGCGTGTGCGCCGGAATGATCCCGGTGCGCGATCCGAGCTCCCACACCAGCAGAAACACCAGCGGCGACAGCCAGCGCGACCGCCCGGTCGTCCTCAGTATTTGCTTCAGAACACGCATGTTTCAGACTCACCCGATCAGGGCGACAAGCCAACACGCTCAACTCTACCAACTCAATTGAGTTTTTCTATCGGCATAGCAGCGACGCTCATATCCGGCAGCGTTCCGGCTCATGGATTGATGAAGTATCTCAAAAACAAGGAAAAAATGTTCTTGGACCCCGTTCGATAGAAATGCTTGACCGTTGCTAATCTCTACTATTTTGATTGATTATATGTGGCATGGCACAGGGCAGGCAGGATCACCCGCCCCTCCCGATTTTGCGCGAAAGTCATGGCGAAATGCCCGTCAACCTGCCCACCAACCTGCTGCGAAGCTTCGTCGCGATCGTCGAGACCGGCTCGATGCTCAACGCGTCCGAGCGCG
>CAJCHR010000281.1 GCA_903970225.1 Actinobacteria bacterium 21-64-8
GTTCACTTTTATACATATATAAGCGGAACAAAAATCTCGCTTGGGCGTGATATTTCCGTCGCGCGCGTTCGGCGACAGGGGGCGCTGTCGTGGAAAACCAACTGCTTATTCTGGTCGTTGAAGACGACCCGCTTGTTCTGGGTATTGTCGAAGAAAGCCTGGTTGAAGGGGGATTTGCGGTAGAAGTAGCGACATCCGGCGAAAGTGCCGTGGAGCTGCTTGATGCCTCGAACGGAAAATATCGAGCGCTGGTCACCGATATCAATCTGGACCCGGGTAAGCTCGATGGCTGGGATGTCGCCAGACACGCCCGGGAAATCGACCCCAACTTTCCCGTCGTCTACATGAGCGGCAACGACTTTGATGACTGGGCGTCCAAGGGCGTCCCGAAAAGCATCATGCTGCCGAAGCCGTTCGCGCCGGCGCAGCTTGTCACTGCCGTTTCTCAGCTTCTCAATGCTGGAACGTCTCCAGCAGCTTGACCCCATGGCGGTCCTAAAACTGAAAAGCAGCAGGCATGATTTCGAATGCTTGCGCTGCGATCATGGTGAGACCCGAAGAGAGGGAGCGAAGCCGTCGAACTACCGGAACGAATAGTCCTGGATTGCGTAGGTTAAGAATGGATCCGGGACTACAAAAGCGTACGCGAATGTCGCTTCTCGTCGTGGTATTGAGCACCATAGTTCTAATCTTGGTTTTCTGTGCCGCGTTTGCCCTTTTATAGGCCGCCTCGGTTGGCGGCCTCTCTCGTCAATCGTCGTGACGCGGCGATCGATCCGAGCGGCACTGACAACGATGCTGCCCCTGATACGACCTGTTTCCACTCAACCGCCGCCCCTCCCCGTGGTTCTCCGGCCGTGAACAGAGTTCCAGGGGGCGCCGATCGAAGGTCCTGCGCGCGTCGGAAGCCTTGCGATGACGGCGCCGATCCGCAAGCCGTACCTCCCCGGCTGCGGCGCTCCGATTTCCGTCGACCGTTATCTCTCCCCCCCCCGCCCGCGGAGGCGGCATATCGGTTCGTGCAAATTCCGATTTGTTCAGGCGATTCAAGCTGATTTGGTCGTCCAGTCCTTCGCGCAAAAATATTCCGCTTCACAGCGAGGGCAAATCAGCGGCTTATCTTGGGTATCCCGTGCCCGCACAGAGGGGCGTTTCGCGATCGTCACGAACGTTGGGCGCGGGGAGCGATGGACGTGGACGCGCTCTTGACGAACAGCGCGAAAGCGGACGGCGAAGTCGTGTGGTCCTGATACCGCGACGCTGGTATCAAGTCGTGAGGTTTGCGCCTCGATCCCATTGAGCGGATCGGGTGCGTGCATGGCGATGGTGGCAAGAAAGCCCGCTCACCAAGGAGAGCACGAAGTAAGCCGTAACACCATTGCGCAGGGAAGGCCGGTTGTTCACCGCTGAACCTGTATGCTCGTGTGCGTTTTTTGCTCATGCATCATTTGCACATGAGACCTCGGGTGCAGCGCGCACCCGGTCTTCCCTGCACCCTCGTCTTGAGGGTCGCACTGCTCCCTCCGGTTTTTGAGGGATGGATGTCGATCAACGACTCGGGCGCAATGCGCGGCGAGAATGCGCAACTGCGTTTCACCCTCCCCTTGAGGGGAAGGATGAAGCTACAACTCCCGCGCATTGGAGAACGCGAACGACGATACCCGCCTTGTGTTCTCGTCCAGGATCAGCGTGCGGGTGATCGGGGGCTCGGCGCGCTGGCCGCAGTTCTCGCGTTCGCAGAGCCGGCAGTTGACGCCAACAGGCGTTCCCTCGGCTTTCTCGAGGTCGATGCCTGTGGCGTAGACCAGTTTGGCGGCGTGACGGATTTCGCAGCCGAGGCCGATCGCAAAGCGCGGCTGTGCCTGCGGGTGCGGCGCGATCGGGCGGCGCAGCATCTGGGCGATCGAGAAATATCTGGCGCCATCTGGCAACTCGATGACCTGCTTCAACAGCCGGTCGGGCGTATCGAAGGTCGAATGCACATTCCACAGCGGGCAGGTGCCGCCGAATTTGGAGAACGGAAAGGTGCCGGAGGAGAATCGCTTGGAGACGTTGCCGGCATTGTCGACGCGCAGCAGGAAAAACGGAATGCCGCGCGCATTGGGTCGCTGCAACGTGGTGAGACGATGACAGACCTGCTCGAAGCCCGCGTTGAAGCGCTGCGCCAGCACATGGATGTCGTAGCTCAGGGCTTCGGCTGCGGCATGGAACGCCTGGTAGGGCATCATCACGGCGGCGGCGAAATAATTCGCCAGCGTGATGCGGTACAGCCTGCGCGGGGTGTCGTCGAGCAGGCCGGCGCGGCCGACGATGGCCTCGAACTGCGCGGCGCACTCGGCAAGCCCGATCTGAAAGGCGAGCTGGAACGCGCGGCCCGAGCCATCGACCAGCTCCGAGATCAACAACTGCCGGCGATGGCGGTCGAAGCGTCGCAGGGTCTCGCGCATCACGTCGACAGGCATGATGCGGGTGACGATCGAGTGTTTTTCGCGCAGCCGCGTCGAGAGCGACGTGAACAGGCCCTCGGCCGGCACGTTCAGTTCGTCGCGCAGGTTTTCGGCGGCCTGTTCCAGTTCGGGAAAGTAATTGCGGTTGGCCTCGATCAGGTCGCGCACCCGCTCGATCGGGTTGGCCTCGAAGCGGGCGCCTTCCTCGCGGTCGGCCATCTGCGCCGCCACCATGGTCTCGCCGCGGCGCGCCTCGGTATAGGCGGCATAGAGCCGTTGCAGCGAATGCGTCACGCCGGGGCAGAGTTCGGCGAGGTCGCGCAATTCCTGCTTGGGCAGGTCGATCTGGCGGAACAGCGGATCGGAAAAGATCTCGTTCAGTTCGGCGAAGAAGCGGTCCTCGTCGGCGGTGGCGAGATCGCGCAGGTCGAGGTCGTAGGTCTCGGCCAGCCGCAGCAGGATCTGCGCCGTCACCGGGCGCTGGTTGCGCTCGATCAGATTGACGTAGCTCGGCGAAATCCCGAGCCCTTCGGCAATTTGCGTTTGCGACAGTCCCAATTGCTGGCGGATGCGCCGAAACCTCGGGCCGACGAACAGCTTTTTTCCGGAATCGGCAGGCATGGCAGTCTTGTTGACCTATTTGTTACAAGATTTACAAAGTTACAATTATGACATGTTTATATGTTACATGACATCACCATTCGATTGCAAGCTGTCTGTACGAATTCTCAAGTTTAGCGTTTAGCTCCTGACACGCATTTCGCAATGCATTGTCACGAATGTCGAAGATGGCGGCATCGAATTCGCCACCGAAAGGATTGAGAACATGAACTACCAGCCACGCGGGATCAGCGACCAGGCTCTCCAGGGTCAGGCTTCCTACAAGAGCGAGATCGAGGCGGCCCAGGCGCTGCTCGACACCCAGCCGACCTGGAACGGGGTGACGGCCGAAGCCGTGGCGCGGATGCGTCTGCAGAACCGCTTCCGGACCGGCCTCGATATCGCCCGCTACACCGCGGCGCTGATGCGCGCCGACATGGCGGCTTATGACGGCGATCCCACCAAGTACACGCAGTCGCTGGGGTGCTGGCACGGCTTCATCGCCCAGCAGAAGCTGATCTCGGTCAAGAAGCACTTCGGCACCACCGACCGTCGCTATCTCTACCTGTCGGGCTGGATGATCGCGGCGCTGCGTTCCGAGTTCGGGCCGCTGCCCGACCAGTCGATGCATGAGAAGACCTCGGTCCCGGCCCTGATCGAGGAGCTCTATACGTTCCTGCGCCAGGCCGACCAGCGCGAGTTGAACGACACGTTCCGCGCGCTCGATGCCGCCCGCAAGGAAGGCGACACCGCGAAGGAGAAGGCGTTGATCGAGAAGATCGACAACTTCCAGACCCATGTCGTCCCCGTCATCGCCGACATCGATGCCGGCTTCGGCAACGCGGAGGCAACCTATCTGCTCGCCAAGAAGATGATCGAAGCGGGTGCCTGCGCGCTGCAGATCGAAAACCAGGTCTCGGACGAGAAGCAATGCGGACACCAGGACGGCAAGGTCACCGTGCCGCATGACGTGTTCCTGGCGAAGATCCGCGCCTGCCGCCACGCCTTCCTCGAACTCGGCGTCGAAGACGGCATCGTCGTCACCCGCACCGACTCGCTCGGCGCAGGTTTGACGCAGCAGATCGCCGTCAGCCACAAGCCCGGCGACCTCGGCGACCAGTACAACAGCTTCCTCGATTGCGAGGAAGTGACCGCCGACAACGCCCGCAACGGCGACGTCATCATCAACCGTCACGGCAAGATGATGCGCCCCAAGCGGCTGCCCAGCAATCTCTACCAGTTCCGCGCCGGCACCGGCGAAGACCGCTGCGTGCTGGACTGCATCACCTCGCTGCAGAACGGCGCTGACCTGCTGTGGATCGAAACCGAGAAGCCGCATATCGAGCAGATCGGCAAGATGGTCGACCGCATCCGCAAGGTGATCCCGAACGCGAAGCTCGCCTACAACAATTCGCCGTCCTTCAACTGGACGCTGAACTTCCGTTGGCAGGTCTACGACGCGATGAAGGAAGCAGGCCAGGACGTCAGCAAGTACAACCGCGCCGAACTGATGAAGGCGGAGTATGACGACACGCCGCTCGCCAAGGAAGCCGATGAGCGGATCCGCACCTTCCAGGCGGATTCGGCCAAGCGCGCCGGCATCTTCCACCACCTGATCACGCTGCCGACCTATCACACGGCAGCTCTCTCGACCGACAATCTGGCGCGCGAATATTTCGGCGAGCAGGGCATGCTCGGCTACGTCAAGAATGTTCAGCGCAACGAGATCCGTCAGGGCATCGCCTGCGTGAAGCATCAGAACATGGCGGGCTCCGACATCGGCGACGATCACAAGGAATATTTCGCCGGTGAAGCCGCGCTGAAGGCCGGCGGCGCCCACAACACCATGAACCAGTTCGGTTAAACGAGAGGAGACTGACAATGACTGCAGGCAGCAATTTCTGGGTGATCGGCGGCGAATTCGGCTCGATGAACTTCCACAAGCTGGTGGAAGGCTCGGCCCAGGTTCAAGGCCCGTTCAAGACTCGCCGCGAGGCCGAGGATGCCTGGCGCACGGTCTCGGAGGAAAACCGCCACAAAGCCGGCGTGCGCTTCTCGATCGTGGAAGAGCCGTCCCGCGTTCCGGCCTGACCCGGCACGGCGGCACAAAAAATAGAAGAAACGTCCAAGGAAAGCAGCGGCCCCGACCGGTCATCCGGTCGGGGCCGTTCGCGTCGAGGGCCCCGTTCGCCCCGGGCAGGTCGCCGTTCCGATTCGAAAGACTTAAGCCCTTGGGAATAAACGTGCTTTGCGGGAGAACGTGGTTACTGATAGGTTAACGGCATCCGCAACCCCGCGAAGGCAGAAAGCCGTTTTCGGATGTCAGAGGCGCAAGATACCGGGATGCCGTTGGGCCAGACGCCGCCGATCCGGTTGCGCGATGCGCTGCGCCGGGCGCGGATCGAGGCGGCCGACCGCACCGGCGTCGTGGTCGATCTGCGCGACGCCGAGGTGGCCCGGCTCGAGATCCTCAGCGAGGCGCTCGATCCGCTGTTTGCGCAGATCCCCGCGCAGGTCGACCTGTTCGACCGCGGCATCAGCCAGGGCGATACGCCGCGGCTGTGGATCGATGTGGTGGCGCATGTGCTGATGGGCCGCGACAAGCGGATCTATCGCTTCGTGCAGGATACGCGTTTCGGCCGGATCGTGATCGCGGAATCCCACGAGGTGAATGCCATCGTCAAGGCCGTCACCGACTACGTCGCCCGCCGCATGATCGAGCGCGAGCATGCGCTGGTGGCGACGCCGCCGGCGGCCGCGCCCGCAGCCGTGGCGGCCAAACCGCGCCGCGGCGGCTTTGGGATGTTCGTGTTCGGATTCATCCTCGGCGCGCTGGCGCTGTTCGGCCTCGCGCTGTTCGCGAGCCTGCGAGATTTCTAGCGCGCGTCCTGCGTCTGCGTCGAGGCCGCGACGACCTGCGAAGCGCGGCTCCATTCGTCGGTGCCGAGCTTGGTCGCGACCAGTATCAGCGTCGCCGCCAGCAACAGCCGCAGCGCGGTCTCCGGCACCCGGGTGGCGAAATAGCTGCCGATGACGATGCCCGGCAACGAGCCCATCAGCAGCACGCCCATCAACTGCCAGTCGATCGCGCCCATCGCCCAATGTCCGATGCCGGCGACCAGCGTCAGCGGCACGGCGTGGGCGATATCAGAGCCGACGATGCGCGCCATGGGCAGCCGAGGGTAGAGCAGCAGCAGCGCGGTCACGCCGACCGCGCCGGCGCCGACCGAAGAGATCGAGACCAGCACGCCGAGCGCCACCCCGACCACCACAGTCGCGCGTGCGATGGTGCGATCGTCGAGCCGCTCCATGCGAGCGCGGAAGGACTCCAGGATCGCCTTGCGG
>CAJCHR010000282.1 GCA_903970225.1 Actinobacteria bacterium 21-64-8
GGCCATCCGTTCGATGATCGCCTCGTCCACCCAGTCGCCGTGATCGAGGATGTCGACGCCGAGCTCGATGCATTCGACGATCATGTCGCGCTCGGCGACATGCGCGCGGACTTTGGCGCCGCGTGCGTGAGCGGTCTGGACGATCGTCTCGATCTCGTCGCGGTCCATGTTGCGCGCGGTCGGCGCGGGGAAGCCGTGGCCGCGGCTGGCGAAGATCTTGATCGTCTGCGCGCCGCGCCGGATGTATTCGCGCACGGCCTTGCGCATCTCGGCGGGGCCATCGAAGAACACGTCGGTGCCGGGCGCCTGGAGCTTGCGCCACCAGTTCCTGCTGTCGTTGAGGTCGCCGGTGGTGCCGATATGCGGGCTGCATGCGCGGATGCGCGGGCCCGGGACGATTCCCTCGGCGATCGCGATCTTGAGCTGCGCATCGACGTCGTTGCTGCACGAGGCGCCGATATAACCGGTGAATCCGCTTTCGAGCAGCACGCGACAATTGCGCACGCCGATCGCCATCATCACGCCCGACGGGAACTCGGTTCCGAGCGGCTCGCCGGCGAGCCCTTGCGCAAGCGTGAACTTGAAGAAGTCCGAATGGAAATGGCAGCTGATCATTCCGGGCATCAGCGTCATGCCGCGAAGGTCGATCGCATCGCCGGCAACCGTGTCAGTGATCCCGGCGATGCGTCCCTCGGAGATGGAAACCGAGCGCAGCCCGGCCAGCATCGTGCGTCCGTCGAAGACGCGGGCATTGGTCAATGTCACCACAGGCGCTCTCCCGGCCGCAAAACCCGCCGAAGCCGCATCTAACCATCGGCGGCCGTCAGCGGAGCGGAACGGGCGAGCGATCGTGGAACCAATGCTGCGATGGTTCCAACAATCGTGTCACGGCGGCAGGTTTGCCCACGAGTTCGCCCAACGCCGAAACCACAGGTCGCTGCCTACGCGAGCGGCTTGCATCAGGATGGCGGCACACCCCTGGAGAGCTTCGGTGCGATGGTCGTGAAGTTGACGAGATCGCCGGGTACTGTTGCCGTCTCGGCCGATGACAAGGCCGCATCGATCGCTCCGTCATCCGAAAACGTCAGCACCGCGACGGCCACGTGCGCGGCTTTGCTGGCGGCCGGGAAGAACGCCTGGGCGGACTGCAGCCCGAACGGACCCAAGTGCTCTTCCACGAGCGGGAGGTGAGTGGCGACGTAGTAATCCCGGTCGAAACGCGCGCCGGCGCTCGACGGATAGGTCACGAACAGAAAGCTCATCTCACTTCGCCTGAGCGAGCAGAGGCGTCATCCGCTTCGCCGCGAGCGCCGGGAGTTTGACCGCGGCGGCGGCGTCGACCCACAAATGACCAAGGGTGCTATGGCGGTGCTTGGCCCGACGTGCCGAAGTATAGTGGAAAGATCGCGATTTGATCACGATCCACCGACAGGAGAGCCGACTCGTTATTTCCGCCACCCCCCGTTGAACGAGCGCCACTCCCACACCGCGACCACCAACAGCACCGCATCTGCCAGCGCATAGAACGCAAGGCCGCTTATCGGCAGTGCCAGCGCTGCGCCGGTCAGCAGTGCGGTCAGCGCCAGCCCGCCGATATGCGAGGGCGGGAATACCCGGTTCTTGCTGGAAACGCGCTTGAATGCGCCGAGGCCAGCCAGATACAGTCCCGTCGCGCCGCCTTGCGTCAGCACGAGCGCCTGTGAGGCCGGCTGCCCGACCTGTTCGAGCAACAATGCATCGGCGACGGCTGTAACCACGATCGCGCCCACGATCGGCATGTGCAGGTAGGTATAGGCCGCCCGCGCCACTTTGCCCGGCTGGGCATGATGCTCGATCAACTCCGCCCCGCGCCCGGCGCCGCGGTCGAAATACAGCCACCACATGGTCACCGATCCGATGAACGCGAGCAGGAAAGGGATCGTGAGTTCCTGCTTGAGCCCCTCCTCGGCGACGGTCGAACCGATGACAACGATCCCTTCGCCGAGCGCGATGATGATGAACGTCGCCGCGCGTTCGGCGATATGCGCGCCCGAGATGTTCCAGTCGTCGGCCTTCGAGGCACCAAGTCCGGGCACGTAGAAAAAGGCGAGCGGGCCAAGATATTCCAGGACCAGCGCCCCGGCCCACCAATACAGCCGCGCCTCGGGCACCGCCAGCGCGCCCACGAGCCAAACCGGTGCGGCGACCGCGAACCATATCGTGATCCGCGTCATGTTGCGCACCCCATCGGGATCCCGCCCGAAGGCGGGGATCATCGCGAGCGATCGGCCGACCTGCAGCGCTACGTAGCTCGCGGCGAACAGCAGCCCCGATGTCCCGAACGCCTCGGGCAGCGCGATCGCCATCAGCAGGCTCAGCAGCATCGCGCCGATCAGCAACAGCCGGATCGGCACGCGCTCGGGGTCGGCCCAGTTCGCCGCCCAAGTGGTGAACATCCAAGCCCACCAGATCGCGAGGAACAGCAGCGTCGTCTCGATCAGCCCGGTGATCGTCAGGTGGTGCAGCAGCGAATGCGAAAGCTGGGTGATCGCGAAGACGTAGACGAGGTCGAAAAACAGCTCGAGATTGGTGACCGGAGCTTGCGCGCCCGCTTCGCGCAGCAGCGAGGAGCTGCGTGCTTCGGGCTCAGACATTGCCGAGCGGCACTTCTCCGGGAGCCCTTGCGCGGATCGCCAGCGCGTGGACCCGCTGGCCGGGGATGTCGCCCAATGCGCGATTGACCATGCGTTGCCGCTCCAGCCGCGAGACTCCGGCGAAGGCCGCGCTCACGATCTCGACGGTGAAATGCGATTCGCCGCTGCCGTCGTCACCCGCATGGCCGTGGTGGTTGGCGGTGTCGTTGATCACGTCGAGCCGGGTCGGCTGAAAGCTGGCGGAGAGCCTTTCGGCGATTTCGTGTTCAATTGGTCCTGTCATGGCTTTTCCGATAGCCGATCCATCGCCATGTTGCAGCCCATGCAGCACGACAGGTTTCATGGACGCCATTCCGGCACGGGGCGGGATTGCGACTGGCAGGGATGCGACGAACAGGGCGAATTCCGCGCGCCGGCAGGAGGCCCGACCGCCGGCTTCGACGGGCCGGGCGCATACCGCTGGTTCTGCCTCGATCATGTGCGCGAGTTCAACACGCGCTACGATTTCTTCCGGGGCATGAGCAGCGACGAGATTCTCGATGCGCAGTCGCCGCTTCATGGCTGGGCTGCGGAGACCCGCGCGTTCCGCCCGAACGGCGGAATCGACTCGCCGCCGCGCTGGGCGGATTTCACCGATCCGCTTGACGCGATCGCCGCGCGTGCACGCTGGCGCAAGGAGGAGGGCATGCGCGGCCGCCAACCGCCCGAGCGCCAGGACGGCATTGCGCTCGGCGCCGAAGAACGCCGCGCGCTCGATACGCTCAGCCTGCAACTGGACGCGGACCGCAAGGACCTCAGGCGCCGATATTCGGAACTCGTCCGGCTCTATCATCCCGATCGCAACGGCGGTGATCGAAGCCACGAAGCCGCGCTGCAGCGCGTTGTCGAGGCATACCAGCTGTTGAGGAAGGCGCCCGCTTTCGCGTGAGTGTGCTTCAGCCCGCTTGCATATCCGCCGGATATGTCTGAGTCGCGACTCGCTCCTTGATCCGCCATCCATCCGGTGTGCGCACGACGATATCGTCGTTGACCCCGCCGTAGATGCGCTTGCCATCGGCTTGCGGCACGAACCATTTCATCTTCACGCGGACCTCGCCGCCTTGTTCGTAGACGTAGCAATTGGTCATGTGGTGTGCAGGCGGGTGCGGCGGCTTGCCGAGCGCGAAGAAGCCGACGATCGCATCGATCCCCTCGAACAAAGGACCGCCGCACTTTCGCCCGTCGAACCGCGCGTCGGCGGTGAAGACCAACGGCAGCAGGCTCTGGTCCTCGTGGTCCACCGCGTGATGGCAGAACGCTTCGAGTTGCTGGATGGCGACGATGTCGTCGGTGTGCATAATGCGGGCGGTCCTCTCGCTGGCCGCGTCATCGCGGCTCGTCGCCCGCAGCATCAGGGCGTCGCACCGTCCCCGTCAAGCGCGGACGGAGGCTGTCAGGTTGAGACAACTCGGCACGTTGCTGAACGGGTTGCAGCCTTTGGCGTCAGCGTTCGTTCAAGGCGAGCGGGCGATGATATCTGTATCGTTCGGTTTCAGGGACAAAATCCATGCGTCATATCTCCTATCGTGGAATCGCATTCGCGACCGCGGCGCTGGCCGTCGTCGCCTCGCCCATCGCGGCCGAGAGCGCGCTTGCGCAGTACGGCGGATCACCGCCGCCCCCGCCGGGCGGCTATGACCAGAGCGGCTATCCCCCGCCGCCTCCGGGCGGATATCAGGACAACAATCCGCCGCCGCC
>CAJCHR010000283.1 GCA_903970225.1 Actinobacteria bacterium 21-64-8
GGTCTGTGCGTTCATGGCGTGGGCTTTCCTGCGGCTTTGGCTTCGGCCGTCTTCACATAATCGATATTGGGATCGAAGCTGCCGCCGATCGCGACGAGCAATTGTACACGCTGCACCGCGCCGTCGGCAGCGATGTCGGTACGACGCTGGTCGGCCTGGAGCAGCCGATCACCCGCGTCGAGCACGTCGAGCCGCGCGCCCAGACCCGAACGCTCCCGCACCTGATCGAGGTGCACGGTCTGTGACAGGCCATTGACGATTGCGCGCTGCTGCGCCGCATCGGCGGCGTTGGTGGCGATCCCCGACAGCGCGTCCGCGGCTTCCTGGACGGCGCGAACGACGAGGCCGTTATAGCTGGCGATCTCGTTGTCGATGAATGCGACCGAACCTTTGTACTCGGCGGTGAGCCGACCGCCTTCGAAGATCGGGAGATGGATGGCAGGGCCGGCGCCATAATTGCGCGAACCCGCATCGACCAGATTGCCGAGCCCTATCGCCTGCAGCCCGGCAAACGCGCTGATATTGACGCTGGGGAAGAACTGCGCGCGCGCATAGCGGCGTACGCCGTCGGCCGAGTCCAAGCGGGCCCGCGCGGCGAGGATGTCTGCGCGGCGGCCGAGCAGATCGACCGGCAACGCATTCGGCACCGGCAGCGCATGATCGAGATCGACGCTGGTCTTGCCGATCGTCGGATAATAATCGGCGCCGCGTCCGGCCAGCGCGGCAAGCGCATGCACCATCGTCTCACGCGCGCCGATCGCGCGGACCTGCGCCTGTTTGGCCTCGGCCAGCAGCGTCTCGCTCGACCGGATCTCGAAGTCGCTGGCGAGGCCGGTGCGCTTGCGGGTGCCCGCGATGCCCAGCGATTGCTGACGGCTGGCGACGAAACGTCTCGCAATCTCGGCCTGCTGTTCGGCGCGGGCGAGGTTAATGTAAGCCTGCGCAATCGAGCCGCTGAGCGTCACCCGCGCGGCAGCGACATCGAGCGCGCTCGCCAGTGCCTGGTCACGCTGCGTGTCGATCAGCGCCTTCTGCTTGCCGGCGAAATCGATCGTCCAGCTTAGATTCGCCTGCACCGAGCCGAGCCAGCGCCAGCTTCCCGCGAGCGGTGATGGATAAATGTAGTTCTCGCTGAGCCGCTGGTACGATTCCGAAGCGTCGACACCGACGGTCGGGAGCAACGCGGCGCGCTGGATGTCGACCCCTGCCTGCATCAGGCGAAGCCGGGCCAGCGCCTTTTCCAGCGTTGGGTTGCCGGCGAGCGCATCGTCCATGATCCGGTCAAGCTGCGGATCGCCCAGCGCGTGCCACCAGTCGCCCGCGAGCGGGACCTGGGCACTGGCCACGGTATTGGCAGGATCGAGGCCGACATCGGCGGCCTTCATCGCCGATAGCTGTGGCTGCACATGCGGAATGCCGCAGCCAGCCAGCAGCGAGGCCCCGAGCGCGAGCAGCGCAAGCGACCCGGACGCACGCCGGGCAGTCAACTCGGTCTTTGAACACTTCACCATGGCCATTCAGCTAAGCGCAATCTCTCGGAGGATTAGCGACCATACGCGCACAACACTGTTCTCGTTCCCGGCCTAATACGAAAGCATTTTTGCCCTTACCTCGGTAATCGTGACCTGCCAGCATCTTCCATCGGATATCAGTCCGTCAAAGGCCGAGGTCACCGCGATCGGTGGTCGCACGGGTTTCGTACAAAGCAGCGATCGCAGCCTGCGGCTCGAGCTCGGCGGCTTGCCGGGTGTTACCGGACAGCCCGGCAATGGCACCAACCCCGAGCAATTGCTCGCCGCCGCTTACGCCTCGTGCTTTCTCGCCGCCATCCGGCACGCCGCGATCGAGGCAGGCGTGGCGATCCCCCCCGATGCCAACGTCACCGCCCGGATCGATGTGGATGATGCGCCTGCAGCCATGTCTGAAGGATCAGGCCTGGGAATGACGTTGATCGTCGATCTGCCAGGAATCGATATCGCGCAGCGTCAGGCGCTGGTCGACCGCGCCCATGCGACCAGCCGATGCTCTCGCGCCATGCGAGGCACACTTGCGGTACGGACCGTGATCGACTGACACTCGAACCGGCATTCAGCGCTTGCGGATCCCGTTCAGGAACAAGTCTACCCCATATTCGATCCGCGCTTCGATCTCATCCGAACTCAGTGGCGCGCCGGCGACGATGATCCGCGCCGCGCCGCCGACCACAACGCTGAGAAACGCGGTCGCGGCGCGTTCGGGCTCCGGCACGGACACTTCGCCCCGCGCCTCGTGACGCGCAAACAGGTCGCGCAGGAACGCGATGGTCGGGCCGACGCCGCGCTCGAACGATGCATTGAACAGCTCGGGAAAGCGATGAGCCTGCGCCGCGAGTAACCGCTGCAGCTTGATCGACGTCGCGTCCGACGCGTTTGTTATGCGCAGGCGGCCAATCCCGCGAAGAGTCTCGGCCAGATCGTCGGTAACGAGCGCTTCCATGGCCTCACGCGGGACCCGGTAATGTTCGATCGCGCGCAGCACCGCGGCGCGGAACAGCGCCTCCTTGTCGGCGTAATGCGCGTAAACGGTGCGCTTGGACATGCCGATCGCGGTCGCGATCTGCTCCATCGTCGCCTGATCGTACCCAAATTCGAGGAACGTATCGAGCGCGACGGCCAGCAGCTCCGCCTGCCGCTGACGTGCCTGTTCGCGCGTCGGCCGCCCCGCCGAGGGCCGTGGCATTGCCTTTACGGCGGTCAAATTCGCAATCGCATCCATGGAACTTCGCTAACCCTCTTGCTTTAATAAAACGATCCGGTACCATTAACTCACAAGCCACCGAGTCGATTGGTGCGGAGGAGGATCAAGTGGGCACACTATCCGAAAAACTGACGAATCTCGTTAATGACACCAAGCGGTATGATATCCCGTTTTCGGAAATCCGCGAAGCGCAAGTCGAGGCGATGAACGAGCGCTTCCAGGAGCGCCGCGACAAAATCAAGCTGCTCGCTCACCGTGCCGACGAAGCCGGGATCGATCGGGTTCGCGACCGCGAGGAGGTCGTCCCGCTGCTGCTCCCGCACACCGCGTACAAGAGCTATCCGGAAAGCTTCCTGATGGACGAGCGGTGGGATCGGCTCGGCAAGTGGCTCGATACGGTCTCCACGCACCGCGTTCCCAAGCTCGATCCGAATACTGTCGCAGGGATCGATGACTGGGTCGACAAGCTGCAGGACGGCGGACACTACGTCGCGTGTTCGAGCGGCACGACCGGCAAG
>CAJCHR010000284.1 GCA_903970225.1 Actinobacteria bacterium 21-64-8
TGCGGGTCGGTACCGGCACTGGCGGAATCGCTCCGCTGGTACTTCGATCCCGATAAAGGCGAAGTGCGATTCACCGATGCTCTGCGCAGGCCGCGTTTCCGGCTGGCCGAAACCGATGCCGGCTTCATCGCCATCCTGCCTGACGAGAGCCGCTACTGGTTCGAGCCGCCACCGAAACGTACCCGAGCTCGCACATCCCGCCATCGCTGATCCTGATCGACCAAGGAGATACTCCGTGACCAAGCTTGCGCCCCGTATCCTTGCCACCATCGCGTTGACCGGCCTTGTTTCCTCCTGCGGCAGCGCCGGCATCGGGTCGGGAAAATCGAGCGACTGGGCCGAGGATGCCTGCAGGACTTTCCCGAAGGAGGCTGCCAGCAAGGCCGCGGGCGTCGCCGTCGTGAAGGCGGAGCCGTCCGGCCAGCTCAGCACCGATCAGACGGTCCTGTCGCATTGCTCGTATTCGGGCGCGGACAGCAGCACGCATTTCGGCGTCCTGCTGCGGCAGGCCAAGACCGACTCACAAACAGTCGATGATCAGATCGCCGGGCTCAAGTCGCAGCCCGACATGACCGGCCCATCGGAAGATGTCGCGATGCCGAAGGGCAAGGCGGTCTGGGCCAGCAAGCTGCGCACGCTGTCTTATGTCCCCGCCGACGGCCGCATGATCGTGGTCACCCCGCCGGGCGCGATCGTGTTCGGTCCGGGCGCGGTCTCTCCCGCGCCCGACGCGCTCAAGGCCGCCGCGATCCGTATCGCGAGCGCTATCGAGGGCTGAGCTGGCGCTTCAGCTGACCGAAACGTCGTCCTGCTTCGGTTCGGCCCGAACCGCCGCGGGCGTCAGCTCCATGTGCAACTCCTTCAGTCCGCGCACGATGTAGCTCGGCTCGTAATCGAGCCGGCGATCGCCCGCCGGGCCATGGTGCTCCTCGGAAATCGTGATGCTGGCGGTATGCTCGAACAGGCGGTCGAACAGCACGCGCACTTCGGCGCGGGCGAGCGGGTTGCCGATGCAGGTGTGCGCCCCGCGCCCGAACGCGAGGTGCTCCTTCACGCGCGGACGGCCGAGCCGGAATGAATCCGGGTCTTCCCAGCGCGCGGGATCGCGGTTGGCGCCCGACAGCGAGATCACCACGCGCTTGCCCGCCGGAACGTCCAGATCGCCGATCCGCGTGCTCTTGCGGGTCAGCCGGTGCGTGACCTTGGAGGACCCCTCCAGCCTGAGCATCTCCTCGAGGAACGGCCCGATCTGGCCGCGGTCGGCGCGCAGCTGCGCCTCGACGTCGGGGTTTTCGGCCAGGAAGCGCGCCGAATTGCCGATCAGCTTGGCGCTGGTGTCCTGCCCGGCCGCAAACAGGAAGATCGCGATGATCACCAGTTCCTGCACTTCGGGCAAAGTCCCGTCGGGGAACCGCGCGGTGGCGAGATCGGTCATCACGTCCTCGCGCGGATTGGCGCGGCGATCGACGATGTAGCCCGCGAAGATCCCGCCGATCTTCTCCGCCAGCGGCGCGAGCGACGCGCCGGCATCCGCATCGTCCACCGCGCCGGGCAGCGGCGCAGCGGCGAGGAAATCGGCGATCGCGGGCCGGTCCTCCTCGGGTACGCCGAGCAGGTCGGCGATCACGTATGTCACGTAAGGCGTGGCGAGGTCGTGCATCAATTCGCACTTGCCCTTGGCCAGGGCATCGCCGATCAGCTGGTCGGCCAGATCGTGCATGTAGAGTTCGTTGGCCTTCAGGCGCGAGGGCGTGAACAGCCGGCTGAGCAGCGCGCGCCGCGCCGAGTGCTGCGGGCCATCGAACGACAGGAACGTCTCATGCCCGACGAACTCGCCGTGGTGCGCGGCGATCTGGTCGGTGATGTCGTCGCCCTCGGGGACGAACGGCAGCGGCGCGGTCGGCCCGGCAGCAGCGATGACCGCCGAGAAATGCTCCTGGTCGAGCAGCACCGCGGTCCCTTCCGCGAAGCCGGTGACCATCACGAAGTCGTGGCTTTCCATCTGGCGCACCGGGGCCTGCGACCGGACGTCCTTCAGCGGCTCGTAGGGATTGAGCAAGACCGAGTGGTCGGTGAAGAAATCGGGCTCCTGAAAACCACCTTCGGGCATTCTGCTCTCCTGGTCATCTGATGCTGGTATCGATCTTACGATCCATACTAGCTCATATCAGGACACCCGCAACCCCGATGAAGCTGCGGATTTCGAACTGCGACAAACCTGTATCACTGGTCGGTCGGCAGCGCCTCGACCTTGGTGCGAAGCGCCCGGCTCTGGACGGCGAGCTTCTCATGCGCCGAAACGCTGGCCTGAAGAGCCGCGCTGAGGCTGGCGCGTGAGGCATCGAGCGCCTGCGCCTGCGGGAGGACCAGTTGCGGCGCATTGTTCTGTGCAAGCTGCTGGTTGAGCGCATTCTGGAGCGACTGCACCGCGGACTGGAGCGTGTCCATGCGCGCGCCCAGCGCCTGAAGAACCGTGTTCTGCCGGGCGAGCGCGTCGCTGCTCGCATCGACCGTGGCCGAGGCCTGCCTGGTCGCGTCGACGACTTGGGCCGAAAGCTCGAGCGAGGTGCCGTCCGGCCCCGTCCACTTCACGAACTGCGCGCCGCACAGGAACACGCCGACCAGCGCAAGCACCACCGGAAAAATCGCCTTCGAGGTATCGCGCAAATAGGCGATGAACGCCGCAAGCAAACAAGCCGCTCCGATGATCAGGGTCGGTAATGCGGTTGATGAAGCGAGCATTACAGTCTCTCCTCGTCCTCAAACGGCTAAAACAACGCCAATACTGTCACGTTTCGCTGCGGAGACCAATACAGTGTTGTCCTGGCGATCCTTCGCGGCCGCTCGCTTGCTACGCCTCCACCAGCACTTCGCGCAGCTTCTCGCGCAGCGCCGCGTCCGCGCCGAGCTCGGCTTCGAGATAGGCGTCGATCGAGCCGTGCCGCTCCTCGACCATCGCGAACATCGTCTCCAGGTACTCCGGCTCCACGCCCATGATCACGCGGATGCTCGCATCGTCCATCGTGCTGCCCATCGCCGCGACGGTCGCGGCCCCCGCGGCGATGCGCGCTTCGGGGTCTCCGGCGGTGTTGGTCAGCAGATAGTCTTCGAGCACGTCGTCACGGTGCACGCCCACCGCAAGGTGGAGCATCGCGACCGTCACGCCGGTGCGGTCTTTGCCCGCCATGCAGTTGACGAGGCTGGCGCCCCTGCCCTCCGCCAGATCGGCGAGGTATGCGCGCATCGCCGCAAGCAGCTCGGGGCGGAAGGCGATCCTGCCGTAATTCGCCTGGAGCGCCGCACGCGTACCTTCGGCGCTGCGCTGAGTCGTGGTCGCAACCCGCGCTGAGACCGCGGCGGCGACGTGAGGCGCAAGTTGCGCGCTGAACACCGGCGGATGGAACACCGCCGCGCCGAAGTGCTCCGGGCGCCGGCATGGATGCAGCGCGCGCTCATGATCGGTGCGCAAGTCATGCACCGAAGCCAGGCCGAGCGCCGCGATGCGCGCCAGATCGGCATCGGTCGCGCCGAAATGCTGGCCC
>CAJCHR010000285.1 GCA_903970225.1 Actinobacteria bacterium 21-64-8
GCCACATCATGCGCGTGCGCACCCGCCAGGTCCGTGATCGCCTCGCCGCCGCGGGCCGTGTCGGCGGCGTCGACCTGACGCCGATCGGCGGCCAGAACGGCCTGTTCTCGATCATCCCGTTCACGCCCGAGCAGGTCCAGACGATGCGCAGCCGTCACGGCGTTTATTTCGCCGGTTCGGGCCGCATCAACATCGCCGGTCTGACATCGGTCAACATCGATCGGTTCATCGAGGCAGTGGCCGACGTGACCGGAGCCGAAGTGCCTGCCTGATTTTTTCGGCCTGACCTTCGGACGGGCCGGGCGGGTGTCGGCGTAGCGACGCTAATTTTAGTATCATTGCCCATAGAGGCCGCGGTGACCTTGGTTTTTGCGCGTCATTTGGAGCGGCGGTGAGACAGCCCCGCCCGCAGTTTACCGCGGTTTGCGGATGTAGGAAAATGCCGTCTCGTCGCAGCTTTGCACCGGCGCCGTGCGTTGCAGGGGCCAAGCCGCGATCGAGGTGACGTAACAGCCGTGCCGAGCCTTCCCGAACATCCCGAGCCTGCCGCCAGCGCATCGCCGCCCGCCGCGCCCTGGTGGGAGACCGGGGTGATCTACCAGATCTACCCGCGCTCGTTCCAGGACAGCAACGGCGACGGGATCGGCGATCTCGAAGGCATCCGCCGGCGGCTCGATTACGTCTCGCACCTGGGCGTCGATGCGATCTGGCTGTCGCCGATCTTTCCCTCGCCGATGGCTGACTTCGGGTACGACGTGGCGGACTATCGCGGCGTCGCCGCCATGTTCGGCGATCTGGCGCAGTTCGACCGGCTGCTGGCCGAGGCCCACGCGAAAGGGCTTCGGATCCTGCTCGACTTCGTGCCCAACCACTCGTCGACGCAGCACCCCTGGTTTGTCGAAAGCCGCTCGTCGCGCACCAATCCCAAGCGCGACTGGTACATCTGGCGCGACGGTGCGCCGGGCGGCGGTCCGCCCAACAACTGGACCAGCGACATGGGCGGATCCTCGTGGGAGTTCGATCCCGCCACGGGGCAATATTACCTGCACGCCTTCCTCAAGGAGCAGGCCGACCTCAACTGGCGCAACCCCGAGGTGCGCGCGGCGATGATGGACGTGCTGCGCTTCTGGTTCGACCGCGGGGTCGACGGGTTCCGGATCGACGTGATGTGGCACGCGATCAAGGCGCAAGGCCTGCCCGACAACCCGCCCAACCCCGATTACGCGCCGGGCATGGGCGAGAAATACAAGGTGCTGCAGACGCACTCGACCGATCAGCCCGAAGTGCATGAGATCGCGCGCGATTTTCGCGCCCTGGCGGATTCGTACGGGGAGCGGCTGCTGGTGGGCGAGATCTTCCTGCCGCTGCCCAAGCTCATGGAATATTACGGCACGCCCGCGATGCCCGGCGTCCACTTGCCGTTCAATTTCCAGCTGCTCGAAGCGCCGCACTGGAACGCCGGGGCGCTGGCGAGGATCATCGCCGATTACGAGGCGGCGCTGCCGCCGGGCGGCTGGCCCAACTGGGTGATGGGCAGCCACGATGCGCCGCGGATCGCGGGGAAACTGGGCGAGGCGCAGGCGCGCGTCGCCGCGATGCTGCTGCTGACCTTGCGCGGCACGCCGACGCTCTATCAGGGCGACGAACTCGGGATCGGCGTGGTCGAGATCCCGCCGGACCGGATTCGCGATCCGCAGGACTTGCGCCAGCCGGGCCTCGGCCTGGGACGGGACGGCGCGCGCACGCCGATGCGCTGGGATGCCGGCGCGCATGCGGGCTTCTCCGCGGCCGAACCCTGGCTGCCGCTGGGCGACGACTGGCGCACGCGCAACGTCGCGGTGCAGGACGCGGAGCCCGGGTCGATGCTGGCGCTCTATCGCCGCCTGCTGGCCATTCGCCGGGCGAACCCGGCCCTGAACCGAGGGACATTGTCATCGGTGGCGGCCGATCAGGACGTGCTTCGGTACGAGCGCAGCGATGGCTCCGATCGGTTTCTGATCGCATTGAACATGACATCGGCGGAGCGGCAGCTCATGCTCCCCGAAGGCGCGGACGTCGCCGAACTTGTGATATCGACCATTCCCGGTCGCAGCTTCGATGGCCGGCTGGCGCCTGACGAGGGCGTGATACTGCGCATGACACACCATTAAACCGTTTCGGATCGCCATGCTGGCGCCGATCGCCTGGCGCACGCCGCCGCGTCACTACGGGCCGTGGGAGCTGGTCACCAGCCTGCTGACCGAGGCGCTGGTCGCGCGCGGCGTCGACGTCACGCTGTTCGCCACGCTCGACAGCCTGACCGCGGGTACGCTCGCGGGCGTCGTGCCCGCGCCCTATTCGGACGAACCTTCGATCGACGCGAAAGTCTGGGAGCACCGCCATCTGGCGCATCTGTTCGAGCGAGCAGGCGAGTTCGACCTGATCCACAATCAGGCCGATTTTCCGGCGCATGCCTTTTCGGGCCTTGTCGATACGCCGATGGTGACGACGATCCACGGCTTCTCGTCGGACCGCATCCTGCCGATGTACAAGCCTTACGAGAACCGCGTGCATTACGTCGCGATCAGCGATGCCGATCGCCACCCCGATCTGCGCTACGCCGCGACCATTCATCACGGGATTTCGCTCGGGGCGTTCCCGCACGATCCAGTGGGCAGCGAGGATCTGCTCTATTTCGGCCGGATACACCCCGACAAGGGCACCGCCGAGGCGATCGCCGCCGCGCGGGCGGCCGGACGCCGGCTGCACATCTATGGCCTCGTCCAGGACGAAGGCTACCACGCGCGCGAAGTGCTGCCGCATGTCGATGGCGAGACCGTGTTCTTCCACGGCCCGGTCGGCGGCGCCGAACGCCTTCGTGCGCTCGGCAGCGCCTATGCGCTGCTGCATCTGATCAACTTCGACGAGCCGTTCGGCCTGTCGGTGATCGAGGCGATGGCCTGCGGCACGCCGGTGATCGCGGTCGCGCGCGGATCGATGCCGGAGATCATCGATCACGGCGTGACCGGTTTCCTGGTTGGCAGCCACGAGGGCGCCGTCGATGCCATCGGCAAGATCGGCTCGATCGACCGCAAGGCGCCGCGCGAGGCCGTGGCGGAAAGGTTCACGATCGACCGGATGGCCGGCGCCTATGTCGCTCTCTACGAACGAATACTGACCGGCCGGCGCGAATGAGTCGGGCAAGGCGGCCCGGCTGCGCCGAAGCGTGCATTCCCGTCGATCGGACGTGGTAGGCGCAATGTCCTTGAACATCCGTGGCGGGCACGCGACATAGGCCGTCCAATCTTGCGAGGGACCTCATGTTAGATTTGTTCGGCCATTCCGGCGCCCAAGGTAAGTTCACGCACGATCCCATCACCGGCGCCCTCGTGCCGATGGTCGTCGAGCAGACCAGCCGCGGTGAGCGCAGCTTCGACATCTTCTCGCGCATGTTGCGCGAACGCATCATCTTCGTAACCGGCGAGGTCGAGGACGGGATGGCCTCGCTGATCGTCGCGCAGCTGCTGTTCCTCGAATCCGAGAATCCTTCGAAGGACATCTCGATGTACATCAACTCGCCGGGCGGCGTGATCACCTCGGGCATGGCGATCCACGACACCATGCAATATATCCGCCCGCGCGTGTCGACCGTCTGCATCGGTCAGGCCGCCTCGATGGGCAGCTTCCTGCTCGCGGCCGGCGAACCGGGCCTGCGCATCGCGCTGCCCAATGCGCGGGTCATGGTCCACCAGCCTTCGGGCGGCGCGCGCGGCATGGCATCGGATATCGAGATCCAGGCGCGCGAGATCCTGCGCATCCGCAAGCGGATGAACGATCTCTACGTCAAGTACACCGGCCGTTCGCTGGAGGAGATCGAGAAGGCGCTCGACCGCGATACCTTCCTCGAAGCCGAGGAAGCGCGTGACTTCGGCATCGTCGACAAGGTGTTCGAGACTCGTCCCGACGCCGAGAAGGCGGGAGAGAACAGCGGCCCCAAGGGCTGAAAACTGTGAAATATTAAGCCCTCGGCAAGAGATTCATCGCTATATGGGTCGATTGCCGAGGCAACTGCGGTGACGCAGGATTGATAATTACGAGCGCCGAGCTAAGCTTGGCGAATCCGTCCCCCCGGGGGGACTACGGGTTAGAGCATGACGAAATTGAGCGGATCGGACGGCAAGAGCACCCTGTACTGCAGCTTCTGCGGGAAGTCGCAGCATGAGGTGCGCAAGCTTATCGCGGGCCCCACGGTGTTCATCTGCGACGAATGTGTCGAGCTTTGCAACGACATCATCCGCGAAGAGACCAAGGCCGGAATCGCAGGCAAGAAGGACGGCGGCGTTCCATCGCCGCGGGATATCTGCGCCACATTGAATGATTATGTCATCGGCCAGGACCGCGCCAAGCGCGTGCTCTCGGTCGCGGTGCACAACCACTACAAGCGCCTCAAGCACAGCGGCAAGGCGGGCGACGTCGAGCTGTCGAAATCCAACATCCTGCTCGTGGGCCCGACGGGCTCGGGCAAGACGCTGCTCGCGCAGACGCTGGCCAAGACGTTCGACGTGCCCTTCACGATGGCCGACGCGACCACGCTGACCGAGGCCGGCTATGTCGGCGAGGATGTGGAGAACATCATCCTCAAGCTGCTCCAGGCGTCGGATTACAACGTCGAGAAGGCGCAGCACGGCATCGTCTACATCGACGAGATCGACAAGATCAGCCGCAAGGCCGAGAACCCCTCGATCACGCGCGACGTGTCGGGCGAGGGCGTGCAGCAGGCGCTGCTCAAGCTGATGGAAGGCACCACCGCCTCGGTGCCGCCGCAGGGCGGGCGCAAGCATCCGCAGCAGGAATTCCTGCAGGTGGACACGACCAACATCCTGTTCATCTGCGGCGGCGCCTTCGCGGGGCTCGAGAAGATCATCTCGGACCGCCTGCAGAAGCGCTCGATCGGTTTCGGCGCACATGTCGCCGATCCGGACAAGCGCAAGGTTGGCGAGTTGCTGCAAAAGGCCGAGCCTGAGGATCTGCTCAAGTTCGGCCTGATCCCCGAGTTCGTCGGCCGTCTGCCGGTGATCGCCACGCTCGAGGATCTCGATATCCCCGCGCTGGTGAAGATCCTGAAAGAGCCGAAGAACGCGCTGATCAAGCAGTACGCGCGCCTGTTCGAGCTTGAGGACGTGTCGCTGACCTTCACCGACGACGCGCTGGAGACGATCGCCAAGAAGGCGATCGACCGCAAGACCGGCGCGCGCGGGCTGCGCTCGATCGTCGAGAGCATCCTGCTCGATACGATGTTCGACATCCCGACCGAGGACGATATCGCCGAAGTCGTCGTCGACAGCGACGTGGTCGAGGGCCGCAAGGAACCGATCCGCGTGCTCAAGGGCAAGGAAGAAGCGGCTTAGGCCGGTATCCCCGCCTGTCGTCGACGCTTCGCCGCTCCCCGTCAGGTGACCATCGGGCCGATCATGCGGCCCCGAAAAACAACAGGCCCGCGTGGAATGGATCCACGCGGGCCTGCTTGATTCCGGTTGGTTTCAGTTTTTGATCGTAGCCTGCGCCGTATCCAGCACGGCGAGCGCATGGCCGGCAGCGGCGCGCTCGGCCGTATGCCCCGCGATCTGCGCGCGCGCATTGGCGACCGCGTCTTCGTAACAGAGCCGCTGGAGGTGTTTCGCCTGGGGCGCATCCAGAACGGACTCGGTTGCGCAGGCCTGCAGCGCCGTGCGGCGGATCGTGCGATCGAGCTCGGTCTTCCCGGAGGCGGTCGTGAGATCGAAGTGCGCGAGGTCGATCACGCCTTTGGCTTCGGACGCCTGTGCGAGGGCCGGGCTGGCGGTGGCGACCAGTGCCACGGCTACGATCGAAAGCGTTCTGCTATGCATCGCGGGTCCCCTTTGTTCATCAACGAGGACGAAGGGGTCATGATTTTGCGACGTATGCAAGGAGACTTTTTCAGATTGTCATAAAAGTGAAACCATATCCTCCTACAGGTTTTCGGTTGAGGCGCGATTATGATGGCCGTGTGAGCCGGGGCAGTGCTCCGACGCGGCAAACCTCAGACAGCGGATTTCCGACTCGGCTGCAGTGGCTCGCGATGCGGCGATCGTCGGCCTGCCGATTTGCGTTCCATCAGCGCGTGCATTCGCGCGATGGCCTCGGGCGCAAGCACGTCCTTGAACGCATAGCTGCGTTCGAACACCGGGATGTCCTCGGGGTGCGCGACCCAGGGCATGGCTTCCGAAGCGAAGATAACCGCGTTCGGCTTGACGCTCCCCGGATCGTCGAGCGTCGCGACGCGAAAGCCAAGGCCAAGTCGGCCGAGGCGAGGATAGAAACTCCACAGCGCGCTGCCGCATGCCGCGCAGCGGCAGATCACGTGGGGCCCGCCGCTTCCGGTCAACACCGTGTGTTCGGCCAGATCGCCCTGCAGGAGCTCAACATGCTCCGCCTCGACGAAGGCGTTGACCACCGAGGTGCCGCCGGTCTGCTGCTGGCATTGCCGACAATGGCAGTTGTTGACGAAGATCGGCGCCGCGGAAACCCGGTATCGCACCGCGCCGCATCCGCATCCGCCCTCGCGTATCGCCTCGCTCATCTTCGTTCTCCGCCCGGAAAGGCGTCGAGCTTGCCGCGGCGCCCGTTGCGAGTCTAGCGTCGCACAACTGGGAGAGAACCATGGCCGACACACGAATCCGCGTCCCGCGGATCATCCATACGATCCACACGACCACCGACATCCGCGAGTGTCGCTTGCTTTATCAGGACGCGCTCGGCGGGCTGGTGTTCGCGGAGAACTACTTTCCCGCCGAAGACCGTGATGCGGCGCTGCTGTACGTCACCAACCACATGGTCGAGCCGATGGCCCCGCGCACGCCGGACGATCTCACCAAGCCTTACGCGCGCATGGCCGCCAAGATCGGCCAGGCGTTCCATTCGTTCGAGCTCAAGGTGACTGACGGCAAGGCCGCGAGCCGGGCGCTTCGCGACGCAGGCGCGGCGGTCGCCTCGGACTATGGCATCTTTTTCTTCGTGAAGCCGGAATCGACCGGCGGCGTGCTGCTCGAAGTCTGCGAGACGCCGATGCCGAACGATCCTTACGATCGGGCGGGCTGGGGTCCGACCGTGGGCACCGGGCATGCCTGCTCGGTCCTCGCGCTAGATCACATCGCCTGCGTCGTCGCCGATGTCGACAAGGCGCTCGCGTTCTTCACTGGGCTGGTCGATGGTGAACTGTTGTCCGACGAACTCACCACGCTCCCGCAGCCGGCAAGGCGCGCGCTGGTGCGGATTGGTGACACCAACGTCGCGTTCATCCAGCCGGACGATCCCGCGGCGGGTCCGCTCGGCGCGTTTCTGAGCAAGCCGCAGAACGGCATTTACGCGCTGGTGTGGAAGGTCGCGGATGTGATCGCGGCACGTGCGCACTTCGACAAGCTCGAGCTTGGCCTGACCGCAGAAGGTTGCGTGTCTCCCGGCTTCGCGATCGATCCCGCCGATTTCCTCGGCGCACGACACGAATTCGTCGAATAGGAGGGTTCTGGCGCGCGCACGAGGCGGAGCGCAAAACGTCCCGCTCCGGCAAGGAGGGAGTGCCGGAGCGGGACGCGAGCGCCCCCAACGCGCCCTATCGGTGGCCGGGCTCGCGCCCGTGTCGAGGACGTGGATCACGCCGCTCGACCGCTCTCGAAAATACGAAGTGTCGGCCCGGCTGGATGCACCGCGCCTGAAAAATTATTTTGAGGCGGGTCCGCCGCTCATTGAACGGTCCGCCGGGACAGCGCCGGGTTCAGACCACGCCTTCGCTGTGCAGCGCGCAGGGCGCGTCCGAAAGCGTCTCGATCTGGAAGGTCGGGTGGCCGATCTTGAAGTCGTGCTCGAGGTCGGTGGCGAGCGTGTGCAGGAAACCGTCGCCGGGATAGCCGGCCGGTATCGTCAGGTGCGCGGTGATCGCGGTCTCGGTCGTGCTCATCGGCCAGATATGCAGATCGTGCACCGCGGTGACGCCGGGCCGCGCTTCGAGGAACTGGCGAACCTTGGTTTCGTCGATCTGCTCGGGCACGGCCAGCAGACCCATCTTCACCGATTCGCGCATCAGGCCCCAGCTGCCCCAGGCGATCACGCCGGTGATCAGCAGCGAAGTGAGCGGATCGATCCAACTCGCGCCGAGCGCCATCACGGCAAACCCGGCGATAACGACACCCGCCGAGACCGCCGCGTCGGCGAGGAGATGCTGGAATGCCGCGCGCAAGTTGAGGTCCGACTTGCTCCCGCGCGCGAACAGCCATGCCGAGGCGGTGTTGATCACGATGCCGAGCGCAGCGACCCAGATCATCGTTCCGGCCTGCACCGGCTCGGGATGGAAGAACCGCCGGATCGTCTCGACCAGGATCGCGCCGAGCGCGACCCACAGCAGCGCCGCGTTGGCGATCGCGGCGAGGATCGAGGAACTCTTCATCCCGTAAGTGAAGCGCGCCGAAGGTGGCCGCTCGACCAGCACGCTCGCGCCCCAGGCGAGCAGCAGCGAAAGGACGTCCGAAAAGTTGTGACCGGCATCGGCGACCAGCGCGAGCGAGCCGCTGGCGAGGCCCGCGATCGTTTCGGCGATGGTGAATGCCAGGTTGAGCGTTACCGCGATCGCGAAGGCGCGGCTCGGGCGCCCCTTGGGTGGGGGACCATGATGGTGGTGCCCCCCATGGCTGTGTCCGCCGTGGCCATGTCCGCCATGGTCGTGTCCACTGTGATTGTGGTCACCATGCTGGTGGCCGTGATCGCCATGATCGTGCTGCGCCTGCGCCATGCGCGGCCATTTCGCATAGCACAGGCGCCTCATCAAGCTTTGGCTATGGCGCAGGGCACGGCGCTTGCCTCTGCTCGGGCTTTGTCTCAGGGTCGGGTCAGGACGGAGCCGGCCGCAACCGGCAGGGTGCGAGTATGACGAGGATGTGGCAGGATCTTCCGGCACGCATGAATGAAGTGACCGCGCCCGTGCGGCTCGATCCGCTTGAAGAAGGGCCGATCCCCGCGCGCGCCAGCGATGCGATCGCGCGGCTTTGCACGCTCCACAACCAGGCGATGCCGGACAAGCTCGACAATTTCTATGCGACCCTGCGCCGCTCGCCAGACGTCTTCGCGTCGTTCATTCAACTGGGCGCGGATATCGCGACGCAGACCACGCTGCCGGAGCGTGAGCGCGAACTGGCGATCCTGCGCACCGGCTGGCTCTGCGGCGCGCCGTATCAATGGGGCGAGCACGTGCGCGCCGGCAAGACCGTGGGTTTGACGAGCGAGGAGATAACGCGCGTTCGCGAGGGCTCCGCCGCTGCCGGCTGGAGCGATGCCGAGCGCGCGGTGCTGGCCGCGGCCGAGGAACTGCACCATCATGCGGCGCTCTCCGATGGAACGTGGGCCGCGCTCTCGGCGCATTTCGACGAGCGGCAGCGGCTCGAGCTGCTGTTCCTCGTCGGGCATTATCACCTGAATGCGTTCGTCCAGAACGCGCTGCGTACGCCGCTCAATCCTGGGAACGCGGGACTGGGCGCGGCATAGCGAACAGTTCGGCCGACGATCCGCCCGGCCGTACCCGGCGAGTATCGGTGAAACCCGGGTCCGACGCGACGGACCCACGCATCGGATGTCGAGTCGTTGCCGCGTGAGCGCCTGATTGCCGCGTGACCGGAGCGCACGTGACCAACCCGATCTGAACGCCTTATTCATCCTGTGGCAAGATTGCCGCAACGCGGCAGAAAAGTGCGGCCCGACACATGCGGCGTCGCTGGCTGCGAAAACTATTCGTCCTTTTATCATAACGTTATAAGCCTGATCGAGCCCCTGTGCGCAATGATGTTGCGCCTGCTCGCAAAACCCGGATTCCGGGGGCTTTCCATTGTCGCACAGCTGTAACAAACCACTGGTCTGAAAGCCGCGCCGGACATCAACCGGGCGGCCGTGAGCAGCGCGAAACGCGCCGCGAGGGGATGCACGGGAAGGTCCAGTCGGCCACCGCAATCATGCGGATCCGGCGCACATAGGGGGACGTCGTTATGCAGCTCAGGTTTCTGCTTGCCGCCAGCGTGGCCAGCATCTCGCTCGCCAGCGGTTTGGCGACGCCTGCCATGGCGCAGGAGACGACTTCGACGATCGCAGGCTCCGTCACCAGCAATGGCGCGCCGATCGCAGGGGCGACCGTGGACGTGACCGACACGAGCACAGGAGCGCACAGCGCAACGACGACTTCTAGTGCAGGCACATTCGCCATTAACGGACTGCGGCCGGGTGGCCCTTACAGCGTCAAGGTCGCTGCCGCAGGTTATGCCGGCACCGAGGTGACCGACATCAGCACGGTCGTCGCTCAGGCTTACAATGTGCCGGTCGAACTGACCGCGGAAGGCAACGAAATCGTCGTCACCGCTTCGCGGATCAAGGGCGCGGGCCTGATTGCGCAGGGTCCGACGACCGTGCTCGATTCGAAGGCAATCGCGCTCGTCGCGAGCGTCAACCGTGACATCCGCGACCTTGAACGACGCGATCCGTTCGCGCGGCTCGACGATACGCCCACCGGCGGCCGTGCCGTTTCGTTCGCCGGCCAGAACGCGCGCTACAACCGCTTCACGGTCGATGGCGTCCCGATCACCGACAACTTCGGCCTCAACCCCGACGGCCTGCCGAGCCGGCGTTCGCCGATCCCGTTCGACGCGATCGGCCAGTTCCAGGCCAAGGTTGCGCCGTACGATGTGCGCGAGGGCAACTTCCAGGGCGGCACGATCAACATCATCCTGCGCTCGGGCACCAACACGTTCCAGGGCACCGGCTTCTACGCCCGCTCCGGCGACCAGTTCCAGGGCGATCAGACCGGCAACATCAAGATCAAGGTGCCGAGCTACAAGGTCGAGAACTACGGCGCGGAGCTGTCCGGCCCGATCATCAAGGACAGGATCTTCTTCATGGTCGCGGGCGAGCGCCTGCGCGGCGGTCCGCCGTTGCCTGAAGGGACAGCCGAGACCAATGTCGGCACCCCGATCCCCAACATCAACGACGCACAAGTCGCGCAGATCGTGAGCATCGCGAAGTCGAAGTACAATTACGACGCCGGCGGCGTGCTCAGCACGTCGGGCGACAAGGACGACCGCCTGGTCGGCAAGCTGGATTTCATCATCTCCGACAGGCAGCGGCTGTCGCTGACCGGCACGTATGCCAAAGACGCGATCAACGTCAATTCGGCCAACACGTTCATCACGGCGCCTACGGGTCTGGGTCTTTCGAGCAACGCCTATATCCAGGGTAACGAGCTCTACACCGGCGTCGGTCAGCTCAATTCGCAGTGGAGCGATCACTTCTCGACCGAAGTGCGCGGCTACTACAAGCATTATACCCGGCTTCAGCAGCCCTTGCTCGGCAACAATTTCGCGCAATTCAAGATTTGCGACGCGGCGACGTCTGATCGTACCAACGCCGGTCTGTCGCCGACCAGCACGACAGAGGCGACGGGCTGCCAACCGGGCTTCGGCACCATCTCGATCGGCCCCGACAACTCGCGTCAGACCAACGTGCTTCACACCTCGACCTGGGGCGGGTTGGTGCAGGCGCGGTTGACCGCGGGCGGCCACGATATCCGCCTGTTCGCCGAGGGCACCTGGGTGAAAACCTACGATGCCTTCCTGCAGAACAGCTCGGGCAACTATTACTTCGACTCGATTGCCGATTTCGCTGCCGGCAACGCGCAGTCCCTCACGTATGGCAACGCCGTGCCCAGCCTCAATCCGCTCGATGCGGCGGCCATCTTCAATTATCAACAATACACCTTCGGCTTGATGGACACGTGGCGGATCGATCCGACACTGACCGTAACCTTCGGCGGTCGTTACGATCTCTATGGTACCGGCAACAACCCGGTGCTGAACCCCAGCTTCCTTGGCCGCTACGGTTTCTCCAACCGCGCGACGATCAACGGACGCGGCCTGTTCCAGCCGCGCCTGAGTATCGATTTCCGCCCGATCCCGCGCCTGACCATCGCCGCGGGTGGCGGCCTGTTCTCGGCCAGCACGCCCGACGTGTATCTGGTCAACAGCTTCCAGAACACCGGCATCCTGTCGAACAGCGTCACGGTGCGTCAGCAGAACGGGGGCGCCTATGTTGGCAGCGGTGTGACCCTTGCCTCGCAGGCGCAGGGCGCGGCCATCCTGCAGAACGTCAACGGAACGGCCATCCCCAGCGCCGCCAACGACTTGCTCAACAGCGCGGCGCTGAGCGGCACGACCAGCGTCAACGCGCTCGACCCGCACTTCAAGGTTCCGGGCCAATGGCGCGCGACGTTCTCCGCGACCTATGATCTGGATCTCGGCGGACTTGGCGATCACTGGCGGATCGGCGGCGATCTGCTCTACTCGCATGTCCGCCATCAGTTGTTGTTCACCGACATCCGCTCGATCCCCCGCGTCGGCAGCCTGACCCCGGATGGCCGCCAACGCTACCAGCCGGCGACCACCTCCACCACGGGCGGAGTGGTCGGCCCGAACTTCGGTGATTCCGGCCAGGATATTCTGCTGACCAACACCGACAAGGGGCGCAGCTTCATCGCGATCGCGCGGATCGATCACGATTTCGATTTCGGCTTGAACATCTTCGGAAGCTTCACGTACGAAAGCGTCAAGGATCAGACGCCGGCGACTTCGTCGACCGCATCATCGAACTATAACAATGCCGCGTTCGATGATCCCAATACCGCAGCTTACGGCATCTCAAACGACCAGATCAAATACTTCGCAAAATATGGCGCGACCTTCGATCACGCGTTTTTCGGCGATTACAAGACGACGATCGCCCTGTTCGGAGAGACCCGGATCGGCCACCCGTTCAGCTACACGTTCCAGGATCCCGCGTCCGGCCGCAGCGCGGTGTTCGGGACGAGCGGCAGCGGCACGACCGGCACCAGCGGATCGCGCTATCTTGCCTACATCCCGACGGTCGGCGGCGACAGCAAAGTATCCTACGAATCCGCCGCCTATCAGACGGCATTCGAATCGTATGTGCTGAGCAGTGGCCTCAGCAAATATCAGGGCTCGATCGCGCCGCGAAACGCGTTCCACTCCAAGTGGTTCACCCGCCTCGATATTCATCTCTCACAGGAGATCCCGACGTTCGTCGGCCACAGCCGGATAACGCTGTTCGGTGATATCGAGAACTTTACCAACCTGCTCAACAAGAACTGGGGCCAGATCAGCGAGTACGCCTTCCCGTACAACGTCCCTCTGGCGCGCGTGCAGTGCCTTACCACCAAGGTCGATACCGGGACCGCCCCGACTGCCTCGCAGATCGCGTCGAATTCGTCGCAGGCTTGCGTGCAGTACCGTTACACCTCGGTGACCGGCAACGGCTTCCAGAAGCCGACCGATCAGGTCTACACGCGCCAGTCACTCTACACGATCCGCGTGGGCGTCCGCTTCAGCTTCTGAAGCCAGAGACGTGCGATTGCAGGGGAGGGGCGCGAGCCTCTCCCCTTTTTCGTGAGCGGCGCGTCTGCCCGAACTGCCTTCGTTCTGCCGCATTTGCGACACCCCCGCTTGCCAAAGCCGCGGCGACGCGACAGAAGCGCGCGCATTTCCCGCGATTCACGCGGTGCATGTAATGCGCCTGCGGTTCGGGTCTGCGCCCGCGGAGGCTGTGTTGCACGAGGACGTTGATTCCATGACCGATACGAACGTGCGCGCGCTGCCGCTCGCGGCGAGTCCTGCGGCCGAGCCCGCGGTTCCGCTCGACCTCACGGTCGTCATCCCGACCTTCAACGAGGCCGGCAACGTCGCGCCGCTGCTCGCCAAGCTCGAGGCCGCGCTCGGCGGGCTGAGCTGGGAGGCGGTGTTCGTCGACGACGATTCGCCCGATCACACCTCCGACCGGGTGCGCGAGATCGCGCGGGTCGATCGGCGCGTGCGGATCGTACAGCGAGTCGGCCGGCGCGGGCTTTCGTCCGCCGTGGTCGAGGGCGTGCTGTCGAGCGCTGCGCCGGTGATCGCGGTGATCGACGGAGACATGCAGCACGACGAGACCGTGCTGGTGAAGCTGCACGAGGCGGTCGCGCACGGCGGCGCCGACGTCGCGATCGGCACGCGCTACACCGAGGGCGGTTCGACCGGCGAGTGGGACAAGTCGCGCGAACTGATGAGCCGCTTCGCCACCTGGCTCTCGCACAAGCTGCTCGGCTCCGACGTGAAGGATCCGATGAGCGGGTTCTTCGCGGTGCGGCGCGAGGTGTTCATGGAGGCGCTGCCGAACCTGTCGATGGTGGGCTTCAAGATCCTGCTCGACATGATCGCCTCGGTCGACCGCAACCTCAAGATCGCCGAGATCCCCTACACCTTCCGCAACCGCGTCCACGGCGAGAGCAAGCTCGACAGCAAGGTCACGCAGGAATTCGGCGCGCTGCTGCTCGAGAAGCTGTTCGGGCACATCATCCCGATCCGCTTCCTGATGTTCGCGGCGGTCGGCGGGCTGGGGCTGGTCGTCCACCTGAGCACGCTCGGGGTGCTGACGAACGTGTTCCGGGTGGACTTCAAGATCAGCCAGACCGTCGCCGTGATCACGGCGATGTCGTTCAACTACGTGCTCAACAACAGCTTCACCTATCGCGACATGCGCCTGCGCGGCGCGAAGTTCGTGCGCGGGCTGATCTCGTTCTACCTGGTGTGCTCGATCGGCGCGGTCGGCAACATCGGAGTCGGCGACTACATCTACAACCTGCACTACCGCTGGTGGCTTGCGGGCATTGCCGGCGTGGCGGTGGGCGTGGTTTGGAATTATGCCGCGAGTTCGCTCGTGACGTGGAAGCGCAAGTAGGACTGAGCCAGCGTTGGCGCGCGGCCTTCGACAAGCTCAGGCTGAGCCTGGCGAAGGGGGCGCGAACCGCCCCCAATTGCTCGTCATGCTGAACTTGTTTCAGCATCCATCGTGCCGTTGTGTGCCGAAGCATGTCCGTGCGAACGCCATCGCCACGGGCAAGCACTCGAGTTGCGTGGTCGCAACCAACTGAGCTCGAGGCCAAATGGATCCTGAAACAAGTTCAGGATGACGATCATCGCAGCGAGGCGTTCACCACCAGCGCGCGGGCTTCGCCGCGAACCTGGCGCGCTGCTCGATCGCCAGCCCCGCATTAAGAACGCTCTGCTCGTCGAGCGGCTTGCCGATCAGCTGCAGCCCCAGCGGCAGGCCCTCGCGGTTCAGCCCCGCCGGGACCGATATCGCCGGCAGGCCCGCGAGGCTGGCGGGGACCGAGAACACGTCGTTCAGGTACATCGCCAGCGGATCGTCGCTCTTGTCGCCCAGCGCGAACGCGGCGCTCGGCGTTGTCGGGACCAGCAGCAGGTCGCAGGCTGCCCAGGCGTCGGCGAAGTCGCGCGCGATCAGCGTGCGCACCTTCTGTGCCTGCGTGTAATAGGCGTCGTAGTAGCCGGCCGAGAGCACGTACGTGCCGATCAGGATGCGGCGCTTGACCTCGGCGCCGAAGCCCGCCGCGCGCGTGGCGGCGTACATGTCCTGCAGGCCCGCGCCGTCGGGCAGCTCGCGCAGGCCGTAGCGCACGCCGTCATAGCGCGCGAGGTTCGACGAGGCTTCGGCAGGCGCGATGATGTAGTACGTCGGCAGCGCGTATTTGGTGTGCGGCAGGCTGACGTCGACGATCGTCGCGCCGGCGTCCTTGAGCCAGGCGATGCCGTCTTCCCACGACTTCGCGACGTCGGCGTCCATGCCGTCCATCCGGTATTCGCGCGGGATGCCGATGCGCTTGCCGGTCAGGTCGCCCGACAGGTTCGCTTCCCACTCGGGCACGGGCAGGTCGAGGCTGGTGGAGTCCTTCGGATCGAAACCGGCCATCGCCTCGAGCATGATCGCGCAGTCGCGCACGGTGCGCGCCATCGGGCCCGCCTGGTCGAGCGAGGAGGCGAACGCGACGATGCCCCAGCGCGAGCAGCGCCCATACGTGGGCTTGATCCCGCTGATGCCGGTGAAAGCGGCGGGCTGGCGGATCGAGCCGCCGGTGTCGGTGCCGGTCGCCGCCGGGCACAGCCGCGCCGCGATCGCCGCCGAGCTGCCGCCCGAGGAGCCGCCGGGGGCGAGCGCCGCGTTGCCGCCGTCCTTGCGCCGCCACGGCGAGATCACGTTGCCGAAATAGCTGGTCTCGTTCGACGAACCCATCGCGAACTGATCGAGGTTGAGCTTGCCCAGCATGCCCGCGCCCGCGTCCCACAGCTTCTGGCTGACGCTGCTCTCGTACTCGGGGATGAAACCCTCGAGGATGTGGCTCGCCGCGGTGGTCTGCACGCCGCGCGTGGCGAACAGGTCCTTCATGCCGATCGGCACGCCGCCCAGCTTGCCGAGCGGTTCCCCGGCGGCGCGTTTGGCGTCGGCGGCCTGGGCGGCTTCGATCGCCTTTTCGGGCGTGGGTACGATGAACGCGTTGAGCGACGTCTGCGCGGCGTCGACATTGGCGTTGAACGCTTCGGCCACTTCGACGGCGCTGAAGCTGCCGCCCGAGACGCCGTCACGGATTTCGGCGACGGTGAGGTCGGTAAGGTCTGTCACTCGATCACCTTGGGTACGCCGTAAAAGCCGTGCTCGGCCGCAGGCGCGTTGGCCAGCACGTCGTCGCGCTTGCCGCCGCCGGTAAGCGGGTCGGCGTCGATCACGTCTTCGCGCAGGCGCAGATGGTTGGGGATCACCGCGGTCATCGGCTCGATCCCGGTCACGTCGACTTCGGCGAGCTGCTCGACCCAGGCGAGGATGCCGTTGAGCTCGGGCACCATCGCGGCGAGATCGGCCTCATCGACCTTGATGCGCGCAAGCGCGGCGATTT
>CAJCHR010000286.1 GCA_903970225.1 Actinobacteria bacterium 21-64-8
CGGGTGCGATGCTGGAACCATCGGCGGCGCATGACCGCCAGCCCGCTCGCAACGCCCTTTCCCGCCCTGCCCGCGATCGCCGGAGTGACACCGCACGTGGCGCGCGCCGGGTACAAGGACTGGGGTCGCTGCGATCTCACTTACGTAGAGTTCGATCCGGGCACGGCGGTCGCGGGCGTATTCACGCGCAACGTCTGCTGTTCGAGCGAGGTCGAACTGGGGCGCGAGCAAGTGGTGGCCGGTCGCGCGCGGGCGCTGGTGGTCAACGCCGGCAATTCGAACGCCTTCACCGGCTATCGCGGGCGCGAAGCGGTCGAGCAGATCATGACGCAAGTCGCGGCGCACCTGAACTGCGAGCCTGCCGAAGTGTTCGTGTCCTCGACCGGCGTAATCGGCGTGCCCCTGCCCAAGGACAAGGCGCAGGAGGGCGTGAGCGCAGCGCTCACCGCGCCGCCGTGCACCTGGGAGGACGCCGCGAACACGATCGGCACCACCGACACCTTTCCCAAGGGCGCGCTGGCGACCGCAGTGGTGGACGGCCGCACCGTGACGCTCGCCGCGATCATCAAGGGCAGCGGCATGATCGCGCCCGACATGGCGACGATGCTCGGCTATATCTTTACCGATGCGGCGGTCGAGCCGGCATTCCTGCAGGAGTGCCTCTCGGCGGCGAACATCGCGACCTTCAGCTGCATCACGGTCGATTCGGACACGTCGACCAGCGACACCGTACTTGCCTTCGCAACAGGCCGCGCGGGCAATGCCGCCCTCACCTCGTTCGACAGTTCCGGCGCGGACGCCTTCTCATCGGCACTGAGCGATGTCTGCCGCCAACTCGCGCATCTCGTGGTACGCGACGGCGAAGGCGCGCAGAAATTCATAGCGATCACCGTCACCGGCGCGGTGTCTGACGAAAGCGCGCGCAAGGTCGGCCTCTCGATCGCCAACTCGCCGCTGGTGAAGACCGCGGTCGCGGGCGAGGACGCCAACTGGGGCCGCGTGGTCATGGCGGTGGGCAAGGCCGGCGAACCCGCCAACCGCGACACGCTCTCGATCGGCTTTGGCGGGATATGGGCCGCGCGCGAGGGCCTGCCGCTCGCCGACTACGACGAAGCCCCGGTCGCCGCACATCTGAAGGAACAGGACATCACGATCGAGGTCGACCTGGGCCTGGGCGAAGGTCGCGCCACCGTATGGACCTGCGACCTGACTCACGGCTACATCGCGATCAACGCGGACTACCGGAGTTGAGCGCGCTCGACTCCGGCGTGGAAGCCGCGATCCGCGACGCTTGCGCGCGTGCGATCCTGCCGCATTACCAGACGCTCACGGCCAGCCAGATCGAGGAAAAGGCCGCCGACGATTTCGTCACCATCGCAGACAAGGAGAGCGAGGCGATCCTGAGCGAGGCGCTCGCGCGGCTGCTGCCCGAGGCCGCGATCGTCGGCGAGGAAGCGGCGCACGAGGATCCGTCGGTGCTCGACCGTCTTACCGGCGGCTTGTGCTGGATCATCGATCCGATCGACGGCACCTGGAATTTCGCGCACGGGAAGCCGCCGTTCGGCGTGCTGATCGCGCTGGCTGACGGCGGCGAGACGATCGGGGGATGGCTTTACGACCCGCTCAAGGACCGCTTCTGCCATGCCCGGCGTGGCGGCGGGGCCTTTATCGATGGCGCGCCGATCCGTGCGCGCGGCAGCGGCGAGGACGTGCCGATCGCCGCATTGTCGCTGATGTTCGTCGCACCCGAGGATCGTGAGGGCATTCAAAGCGCGATCGAGCCTGCGTTCCGCATGGTGGACATCCCGCGCTGTGCCGAGGAGCAATATCCGCGCGTGGCGCTGGGCGAAAACGACGCAGCGCTCTTCTTCCGTGCGCTGCCATGGGATCACGCTGCGGGAACGCTGTGGCTCAACGAAGCTGGCGGCAAGGCGGCGCGGTTCGATGGACGGCCTTATCGGCCGGGGGCGTGGGACGAGCGAGGGTTGATCGCCGCATCCACACCTGCGCTATGGGAAAAGTTCGCGCGGTTGATCGAGGGGCATTGGTGAAAATCCTCCCCGCGAACGGGGAGGACTATCGCTTACAGGGCGCTTTCGATCCAGCTCTTGAGCTGGCTCTTGGGCGCGGCGCCGAGCTTCTGCGCGGCAGGCTTGCCATCCTTGAACAGCACCAGGAGCGGAATCGATTTCACGCCGATCTCACCGGGGACGGTGGTGTTGGCCATGATGTCCATCTTGACGATCTCGATCTGGTCGCCAAGCTCTTCGCTGATCTCTTCCAGCGACGGCCCGATCATCTTGCAGGGACCGCACCATTCGGCCCAGAAATCGACCAGAACGGGCTTGCTGGACTTGAGGACGTCTTCCTCGAAAGAGGCGTCGGTAACGGCCTTGGTCGCCATGAAAATACACTCCTGAAAACAGTTGGAACCTAATCTAGGGGCCCACGGCGCCATGGCAAGCAGCATCGCCGCCAAGCTTTACTCGGCATCAAGCAAGGCGCGCTTGTGGCTCGCCAGAAGCTCGGCCGGGAGCGCGATCAGGTGCGGTGCAGCGGTGTACAGCAGCGCTGCCTCGACAGTGCGATCGGGGTACGCGGCTTCGAGAGCCAGCGTATAAGCCGCCAGCTGCCGCAGGATGCCGGGCGCGACCTGATCCACCGTCTGGGGAGGGCGCCGCGCGGTCTTGAAGTCGATGATGCGAATGCGGTCGGGCGCGATCAGCAACCGGTCGATCGTACCGGCGATCACCCGCCCGCCGACAGTCGCCGTGATCGGCACTTCGGCAAGGGCACCTGGCGCGAACACGTCCGCCCAGCGCGCATCGGCAAGCACCGCGAGCGCGCTGTCGGTGAGCTCGGCACGGTGAGTTTCGGCCATATCCGGAGCGTTTCGGGCGAGCCATCGGGCCGCTGCCTCGGCCCGCGCATCGGGTGCGACATCGGGCAGCCGCTCAAGCAGACGATGGACCAGCACGCCTCTTCGCGCCGCGGCCATGCCGGAACCGGGCGGATACGGCGGATCGGACGAAAGATCCTCACCCAGTGACGACGGCGTGAGCGGCTTGGGCGGCCTCGGTTCGGCGCCGGGCGCGCGTTCGAGCCAGCGCGGCAGCGGTTCTGTCGGCGACGGTTCGTCCGACTCCGCGGGCGCCGGAGGCAGCTCCGGCCGCTCGCCCCATTCGAGCCGAGAGCCCCAGATCGGATCCTCGATCCAGTCGTCAGCGCCGAACAGCTGACTCAGCTTCGCGTACCAGCTTTGCTCTGCAGGCTCCTTGTCGCGAAGACCCAGCGGACCGCCGATGAACAATGCCTCCTCGGCGCGAGTCATCGCCACGTAGAGGAGCCGCCAGTGTTCCTCAGCCTCGGCGAGTTCGATCTTGGCCGCTTCCGCAGCGATTCGCCCGACCCGCTCTTCCTTGGCGAGCGACGGAAGCGGGATCTTGCGCTCCTCATCGAACGGATCGGGCATATCGAGCGCCATCCCGCGGCGATCCCCCGGATTGCCCGCGGCGTCGGCGAGGATCACGATCGGCGCCTGCAAGCCTTTCGATCCGTGCACGGTCATCACGCGAACCAGACCGCCACCGCCGCTCGTTTCGCGCTTGAGTTCGCCCTCGCCCGCGTCGAACCAGTTGAGGAAGCCGACCAGGCTCGGCGTTGCGTTCGCCGCATAGGCGCTCGCGGCATTGAGCAGTTCGTCGATCGGATCGTTGGCCTCGCGCCCCAGCCGCGCGACCAGCTTGCGCCGTGCCTGCCAAGGCCCGACCAGCAGCCAGTGCAGCAGCGCTTGCGGCGGCGTATAGTCGGCGAGGCGCAACAGCTCGCCCAGCTGTTCGAGCGCAGCAGTGATCTCCGGATGGCGCGCCGCCCGCAAATGATCCCACAATCGCACCTGCCGCTCACGCCAGCCATGTTCGAGCAGCTGCTCCTGGCTCCAGCCGATCAGCGGCGAAGTCAGCAGGCACGCGAGGTTCAGATCGTCCAGCGGCTGCGCGGCAAAGCGCAATCCCGCGACCAGATCGCGCACCGCCATCGGCTCACCTAGCCGCAGCCGGTCGACACCCGCCACCGGGACCCCCGCCGCATGCAGCCGCGCGACGATCAGCCCGGCAAGTTCGCGGCGCTTGCGCACCAGCACCATCACGTCGCCGGCATTGGCGCGCCGTGCTCCGCCCTTGATCAGCGGGAAGCCATCATCGATCCACGCCCTGACCTGCTGAGCGATGCGATCGGCCATCTGCCGGTCGGGCTTCGAGAGCCAGCTTTCGCCGCCCTCCTCGGGCTCCTCGGCATCTTCGAGGTCCTCCGCCTTGGCCCCAACCGGCCGCCAAAGTGCGACGTAGCCGGGACGCTCCTCGCCCTTGTGGCTCATTGGCGGCGTTTCGAGACCGAACGCACCGTGGCCGACGATCTCGATCGCCCCGTCGACGAAATCGAGCACCCGCTGCGCGGTGCGGAAGCTGCGGTCGAGCCCGAGCCGCTTCAGTTCGCGCACCGGAGCATTGCCGCGCACCGCCAGCGCGTTTTCGGCCATCCCTTCCATCTCGGCATGGACACGCTTCTGCGCCGCCTCGAAGTTGCGCGGGCTGGTGCCCTGGAAACCGAAGATCGCCTGCTTGTAATCACCGACCACGAACAGCGTGCGCACCCGGTCTCCGTGCTGGCCGAGCCCGGAGAAGAACTCCTGCGTCAGCCCGTCGAGGATGATCCGCCACTGCGCGGCGTTGGTGTCCTGCGCCTCGTCTACGAGGATGTGATCGAAGCGGCGATCCAGCTTGAAACCGATCCACTGCGCATAAGCGGAGTTGGTCAGCAGGTCTGCGGCGAGGCGGATCTGGTCGTCGAAATCGATCAGGCCTTCGCGGGTCTTGGCCTCGTCCCACGCGAGAGCAAACGCGCGGCCGAGCCGCAGCGCGGGCACGAGCCGGTCAGCGAGCCCGAGCAGCGCCTGCATTTCCGCGACCTTGCGGATGCATTCGACCACCCGCTCGCAATGGTTCGGATAATCGGGATCGAGCTTGTCCTGCGACTTCGACGCGCGCAGTTCGCCCTTCTGGGTCAGGAACACCGCGCTCACCGTAGCAATGCCCTCGGCGCGCTGCGCGGGGGTGCCGAGCAGCCATTCGGAGATCGTGTCGACAGCCGCGAGCCCGGTCTTGGTGCCCCATTGATGATTGACCGTCATGCACCGCCGCAGCGATGCAACATCGAACGTATCGTTGGCGCACAGGCTGGCGAGCGTATCGTCATCGGCATCCGAGGCCAGCCCGAGCAACTGGTTGATCCGCGGCCGCATCGGCTCCTGCCAAGCGCCAGGACCGAACCACGCGTCGCGCGCCACCGCGCAGCGCATCAGGAAGCGCTGCACGCCGTCCGCGCCCAGCTTGAGGCTGAGTTCGCTGACCGCCGACAGCAACTGCGGATCGCCCAGCGGCTCGCTCTCGGCGCGCACGAGCAAGTCCGCGAGCACCTGCCGCAACAGCAGAGCACGATCGCGGTCTTCCATCGCACGGGTGCCGGGGGCGAGCCCGGCCTCTTCCGGAAACGCGCCGAGCAGCCACTGAGAGAAGGCATGGATCGTGTCGATCCGCAGCCCCCCGCCCGGGCAATCGAGCACTGCCGCGAACAGCGTCCGCGCATGGTCGCGGGTCGCTGGATCGGTCGGTGCGCCAATGGCGCCCAGATGGTGAAACAGCTCGGTGTCGGGCAGCCGCACCCACTGAGCGAGGCGCTCGTTGATCCGCGCCGCCATCTCGGTCGCGCCGGCCTTGGTGAACGTCAGGCACAGGATCGAGGCGGGCTCGACGCCGGGCTGGAGTAGCAACCGCAGCACACGCGACGCCAGCACTTGCGTCTTGCCGGTGCCAGCCGAGGCTGAGAGCCACACGGTCTCCTCGGGCTCGACCGCGCGCATCTGGTCACCATGAAGCGGATGGACGGTGCTCATTCGCGCTCACCCAGCAACGGCAACCACTCGTCGAGCCGCATCAGCTGATCGTAATCGGTGTACACGCCCAGATCGGGATTGAGCCGCGCGGTGAACGGTTCGGCGCCGAGGATCCAGCGATCGAGCGCGTCATCGAGATAGCGCAGCGTCTCGGGCAGGAAATCTTCGCGCGGGATGCCGCGTTTCTTGCGTCCCTCGAGGATCGGCTCGGAGCGATAGCCCAGCGTGCCGCCCTTGGCCTTGGCGAGCGACCAGTATTCGAACACGCTGGCGTTCCCCGCAATACCCTCGAACCCGCCTCGCTCGGCGAGCAGCCCGACCAGTCCGAGTTGCAGCGAAAATCCTTCCTCGACCGCGCTGTTCGAGGGTGGCTGGCCGGTCTTGTAATCGACCACTGCGAGCGTGCCTTGGGCAAGACGATCGATCCGGTCGGCACGTCCGTGAATGCGCACGCCGCGGTGGTGCATTTCGCCTTTGATCTCACTCGCGAGGACGCGGCGGCTCTCGCCCGCGAGCGTCGCGACTTCGGCATCGATCCAGTCGAGCGCCGCCATCAGCCGCGGCCGCCACAGTGCGCGCATCAGCGGGTGGGTGCTCATCCGGTCCAGTTCGGTCGCGGCGATGGTCTGCAGGGCGCCGGTCTGCTCGCCGGTCTTGTGCCAGGCTTCGAGGATCGCGTGAACCGCAGTCCCCTGCCAGGCAGCGCTTGGTTCGGCGTCCAGTGCATCAAGGCTGCGCAGTTGAAGGATCGCGCTCGCGTAGAACTGGTATGGGTCGCTGCGCAGCCGGTCGAGGCCGGTGACGGCGATATCGACACGGCGCTGCTCCGCCGTCGGCATCGGCTGAGGACGAGGGTAGGCAGGCGCGGGCGGCACCTCGTCGATGCGGCGCGCGAGCAAGACCGCCTCGGTTTCCCGATGATCCTGCGCGAGGTCGCCCAGCATCGCCTGCACACGCAGCACGAAGCGCGAAGGGATCACCGGCGCACCCTCATCGCGCTGCGCCCAGCTCAGCACCACCTCGGGCGCGCCGAGCGCCGCGGCGAGATCGTGCGCGGCAAGGCCGATGCGGAATTCCGGGCCGGGTACGCCCAGCGCGCGCAGCATAGCGGGCGGCAGAAGCGCGTCGGGCGCGGGGCTCGCGGGCCAAACGCCCTCGACCAGGCCGCCGCAGATCACGAGGTCCGCGCGGCTCATCCGCGCTTCGAGCAAGCCGTAGATCGCGACACGCGGATGCCCGCCCCACGGGGGCCGCACCGCGACTGCGTCCATCGCGTCGCGCAGCACCACAGCAAGATCGCGCGGGTTCAGGCGCGTGCCGGCAGCCTCGGCGGCGAAGCGCAAATCCTCGACGAACGAGGACAGCGCGCGGCCATCGGCTTGCGCCCAGAGGCTTTCGCCGCACAGCGCCTCACCGACCTCGGCGAGCGTGGCGATCAGATCGGCGAAGGGTGCTTCCTCATCGATCGCGAACAGTGGAGCGAGCCATGCTTCGGCCTCGCCCCACCAGCCCGCAATGCGACGCTTCTCGGCCAGTCCGCGGATCGGTTCGAGGCCCGGCCCCGGACGGGGTCCCCGCAGCGCCAGATCCAGCGCCCGAGCGCCGTCGAGCCACGCCGCACGTCCCTCCCCGGCACGCACCAAAGGGTGAGTCAGCAGCGCGATCAGCGGCACGGGTGCGGCGTCTTCGGCGATCAGCTCGGCGAGCAGCAACAGCACGCGGCCTGCCGGGGTCTGCGACAGCGGATCGCCCGCGGTATCGTCGGCGCCGATATCCCAGCGCCTGAGATGAGCGACCACGCGGCTCGCGAGGCTGCGATCGGGCGTGATCAAGGCGACGCGCCGTTCCGGCACCTCCAGCGCCTTGCGGATGAGCACCGCGATCGCTTGCGCCTCCTCGCCCGGATGCGCGGTCTCCATCAGCCGCACGCCGTCGAGCTTTCGTTCGGATGCCTTCAGGGTGACCCAGCGTGCGCTGGCCGCGGGGGGCAGGAACAGGTTCGAGATCGCGCGACTGCGTGCCGGCGGTGCCGCGCCGACACCCGAGCGGTGCCACGGCCGCAGTTCGTCCCGCGCTATGCCCATCCGGTTGAGCAGCAGCTTGAGGTGGTATTGCGGATGAGTCGCCGCGTCCCCCCGCCCGAACGGTGCGCCATCGGCTTCGTCGGGCTGGCCCGCACGACCGAGCGCGTCCCATGTCTCGTCATCGAGCGCGAGGTCGAGATCGGGCAGGATCACCGCGCCTTGCGGCAGCTGCGAGATCACCTTGAGCAGCCCCGCCAGCGCGGGCGACGCGCTGGTAATGCCGGCGGCAATCACTGGACCGGGCGGCGGCACGTCCCGCCAGCGATCGGAGGCGCGCGCGAACAGCAGGTTGCGCCGCGCCGGGCCGTCGACTTCACCGCGCTCGTCAAGTAGATCGGAAGAGCGTC
>CAJCHR010000287.1 GCA_903970225.1 Actinobacteria bacterium 21-64-8
GTATGAGTCTGCGGCAACCAGCCTCCCGTCGAGTGTCCACGCGACGCCGGCGAGAACACCGCCGATGAGCGTGACAGCAATTCGCTCGATCCCGCCGCGCTTCCGCCGGCGGTCTCGATCCAACGGACGCCCGAGCCCGAACTCTTCGAAGCGGAGTCCTCGCCGGTCGAGGCAAGCGAAGAGGCCGCCAAGCCCCGTCGCCGTACCCGCCGCCCGCGCGCGGCAACCGACGACACCGGCGAGGCGCTTCAGCCGGTCAGCTGAGCCGGTGCTTGCCGCGAACCGGCGCTGCGATCAGGCAGCGACCGGTTCAGCGACTTCGATCCACCATTCGTTGCGGCGCGCCGGTCCAGGGATGATCGGCGCATTATAACCCGCGAACTCGGGCTCGCCGATCGGCGACAGACCCTGCAGCCGTACCCAGGCAATCAGATCCTCGCGCCGCTCTGCAGTGAGCGTGGAATTCGTTTCACGACCGGCGAAGCGGACCGCAGCAATCAATCGGCCAGGCACTTGCTCGATCGAAACATCGTTTCCGGGCGCGGGCAACGTGCTCGGGAAAGCACCCGGCGGCATGCCGAAGCGCACCTTCCAGCTTCCGGGATGCTCTCCGGGTACAGCGACCACCGGAGTGGTCATCGCGATCGCGGACGCGTCTTCGCTGGGCGCGCGGCGATCGCCCGAAATGTACCCGAACAGCCGGCGAAAGCCCGAATCGAGGGCATCGTGGAGCACGCCGCTCGTCTCGGTCGACGCCACCACCATCGGCGCATAACGGCGCAGGCTGAACGATCGATCCTTGCGAACGACCTCGTACTCGGCGCTCGCATATGCGCGTTCGCGCAGCCAGTAGGCGAATAGTCCCGCGACCCCCAGTGACGCCGTGGCGAGGGTGGCCTTCGCCACCTTGCGTCCAAGGCCGCGCTTGGGTGCTGTACGTGCCATCGAGTGATCTCCCGTCCTTGCTTCGCGTCTCGCTTACAGGATCGTCCGGGCGCGGCACAGGTTCCCTTGCGCGGCGCGCGGCAAGCCGCCAGAAACCCGCGCCATGCACCTGATCACCCGGCTCGGCGGTATCCTTCGCGAACATCCCCGTTGGGCAGCGCTGTTGCTTGGCGCCATCGCGGCATTCGGCTTCCAGCCTTGGCGGTTGTGGCCCCTGACGATCCTCGCGGTCGCGGCGCTGATCGCCCTGCTCACCCGCGCGACCACCGCGCGACAGGCAGCGCTGCTTGGCTGGCTGTTCGGCTGGGGGCACTTCTCGGTGGGCAACACCTGGATCGCGACCGCCTTCACCTATCAGGCGAACATGCCCGCTTGGCTGGGCATGATCGCGGTGATGCTGCTGTCTATCTACCTCGCGCTGTTCCCGGCGCTGGCGACGTTGGCGGCGTGGACGCTGGCGAAGCCGAGTGGCGGCCAGCGGCTTTGGGCAGGGGCCTTGTTGGTGCCGTGCTGGATCGTCGGCGAGTGGCTGCGTTCGTGGGTGCTCAGCGGCTTTGCGTGGAACCCGCTCGGCGTGGCGTTGCTCGGCGGGTTCGATACGCCGGGGCTCGCGGCGCTTACGCCATGGATCGGGACATACGGACTGTCCGGCCTGCTCGTCGGCCTCGCCGCGCTGCTGTTGGCAGGGATCCGCCAGCTTCCCCGCTGGCGTGCGGCGGGTGGCGCCGCTCTGACGCTCGGTATCATCGCGACCGGCTTTGCAATGGAGTGGCCTGCCACGCCCACCCCCGTTCCGGCCACGGCTCTGGCCTTCACGCTGATACAGCCCGACATCCGACAGGAAGTGCTCGACGACCCGCGTTTCTACGAGAGCGCGTTCGTGCAGACCGCAGCGCTGTCGGCGGCACCCCATCCCGGTGAGCGCAGGTTACTGCTCTGGCCCGAATCTGGCCTGCCGGACTACCTTCAGGACGGCTATCCGCAGGGCTATTACGAAGCGACCACTTTTGCTGCAGACCCGCGTCTCGCGCGACAGCGGCTCGGCCGCATTGCCGGTGCCAATGGCCTCCTCCTGACCGGCACAGTCGATCTGGCGATGGCCCAGGGCCGGGTTTTCGCGGCGCGCAACACGGTGACCGCACTCAGCGCGAACGGGCTCATCCTCGGGGAATACGCCAAGGCACACCTCGTCCCGTTCGGCGAGTATCTCCCGTTTCGCGGCTTGCTCGAACCGCTCGGCATGGCGCGGCTGGTGCCCGGCGACCTCGATTTCCTCCCCGGTCCCGGCCCGCGCACGCTCGATCTTGGCCCATGGGGCAAGGCCGGACTGCAGCTGTGCTACGAGATCACCTTCTCGGGCCAGGTCGTCGACGAGACCCACCGCCCGGACTATATCTTCAATCCTTCGAACGATGGCTGGTTCGGTAGCTGGGGTCCACCGCAACACCTCGCGCAGGCGCGGCTGCGCGCGATCGAGGAGGGCTTGCCGCTGCTGCGCTCGACCACCACCGGGATCAGCGCTGTGGTCGATGCCGACGGCATCGTGCGCAATTCCATCGCCCGCCTCACGGTCGGCCGGATCGATGGCCGGATGCCGTCTGCAAAGCCGCCCACGCTGTTTTCGCGTTACGGCAATGCCTTGCCGCTCATCATCGCCGGACTGCTTCTCATCATCTCGCAGGTTGCCATGCGGTATCGGAGACACTAAAGTTGCGGGACATAAAGATATCTTTATATCGTCCATCGCCATATCGCCCACCGACCGGGATCATTCCATGCGCGCCTCTTACCTGTTCACGTCCGAAAGCGTCTCCGAAGGCCACCCGGACAAAGTCGCCGACCAGATATCCGACTCGATCGTCGACTTGTTCCTCTCTAAGGACTCCGAAGCGCGCATCGCATGCGAGACGCTGACGACGACGCAGACCGTGGTGCTTGCCGGCGAAATCCGCTGCAAGGGCGTGTACGAGAACGGCGAATGGGCCCCCGGCGCGCTTGAGGAGATCGAGCAGACCGTGCGGGGCGTGGTCAAGCGCATCGGTTATGAGCAGGCCGGCTTCCACTGGAAGACCTTCAATTTCGAGAACAACCTGCACGGCCAGTCGGTACACATCGCGCAAGGCGTCGACGCGAGCGGCAACAAGGACGAAGGCGCGGGCGACCAGGGCATCATGTTCGGCTTCGCCTGCGACGAGACGCCCGACCTGATGCCAGCGACGCTGCATTATTCGCACCGCATCCTGCACCGCATGGCGCAGGACCGTCACTCGGGCGCCGCACCGTTCCTCGAGCCCGACGCCAAGAGCCAGGTCACGCTGCGCTACGAGAACGGCAAGCCCACCGCGGCGACCGCGATCGTCGTCTCGACCCAGCACAAGAAAGGGTATGACGAGGGCGCGAACGAGGCCGAACTTCACGCCTATGTGAAGAAAGTCGTCGCCGAGATCCTGCCCGCGGAATTGCTGTCCGACGCGACGGTCTATCACATCAACCCGACCGGCAGCTTCGAGATCGGCGGCCCCGACGGCGACGCTGGCCTGACGGGCCGCAAGATCATCGTCGACACTTACGGCGGTGCGTCCCCGCACGGCGGCGGCGCGTTCTCGGGCAAGGATCCGACCAAGGTCGACCGCTCGGCCGCCTACATTGCGCGCTACCTTGCCAAGAACATCG
>CAJCHR010000288.1 GCA_903970225.1 Actinobacteria bacterium 21-64-8
TCGACGCGGAGGACGCACTCGCACTCATTGTCGCCGGGACGGGTGTCGTCCCCGACTGCGCGCGGACCGGCGAAGCCGCACATGCCAGCGTAAGTGCAAGCGCTGTCACACAAATGTCCCGGCGCGCGGAACCCGATGCGGATCTCACGAATTGCGAAGAAGACGTCGCCCGAATTTTTCTCACACCCCTGTTAGGCCCGCCCGTGACGAATGCCCCTTCGCAATCAATAGCCTACGACGCCGAGGAAAGTTCCCGAGCCGAGCCTTGCGCGCCGCAGCATATCTCGCGCGAAGAGCCGCCCGGCGCAACCGCCGGCGCGCCTTGGCGATTGCCGCTGGCCGCATGGTGGCAGATCGTCAAGCGCGCATGGGTGATGAGCGGGTTTCACAACATCTCGCTCCTCGCCGCCGGCACCGCATTCTTCGTGTTCCTGGCGATCACACCGCTGATCGGCGCGACGGTGATGATTTACGGCCTCGTCGGCGATGTCGGCACCGTGCAGCGCGAGATGCAATCGATCATCAATGTCGTGCCTGCCGAAGCGGCGAAGCTGATCCAGGACCAACTGATCAACGTCGTGACTGTCAGCAGCAGCGTGAAGGGCGTGGCTCTGGGGGTCTCGCTGTTCTTCGCGATCTATGGCGGGATGCGCGCGGCGACCGGCCTGATCGGAGCGCTCAACATCATCAACGAGGAGAACGAGACACGCGGCATCCTCCAGTTGACGCTGCTGGCCGCGGGGCTGACCGTGGCAGCCGTGTTCATCGCCGCAGTTGGCCTGATCAGCGGCGGCGTGTTCGCCTGGCTTCAGACGCGCGCCGACGCCATGCTCGGCGGCTGGACGGCCTGGCTGTTCAAGCTCATCACCTGGGCGGCGGCGATCGCGCTGGGCAGTTTCGGCTTCGCGCTGATCATGCGCTACGGGCCCGATCGGCGCCCGGCGAAATGGCGCTGGCTATCCCCCGGCGCACTGCTCTCGACTCTGCTTTGGCTGGCAGTGTCATTCGGGTTCTCGCTCTATGTCGCCTACATCAGCGATTACAGCGCCACTTACGGCTCGCTCTCGGCAATCGTGGTGTTCCTGATGTGGCTGTTCCTCTCGGCCTACGGCGTATTGCTCGGCGCGGTGCTCAATGCCGAAATCGAACGACAGACGGTGTGCGACACGACCACCGGCGAGCCGCGTTCGATCGGCGAACGCGGCGCGGTGCTGGCGGATCAGGTCGACGATACACTGCCGACGCTCACGAGCCTCGAGCGAAGCCGGCAGCGCAAGGCGCAACGCGTGCGGCGGCGGGTTGAGGCCGAGCCGACAGCGGCCAACATCCCACCGGCGTGATAGACCGCTCTTTAAGTGATCAAGGTTGCGCTGCGTTCCGTATCCAGCCGCACGGTAACGTCCGCTCGCCCAGGCATTTCCTCCAGAACCCACCGCGTCAGGCGCTCATAGTGCGCCACGAAGCGCGCGAGCGCCGCGTCATCCATCCCGCCCCCGGACGCCGCGCGCAGCGATTGTTCTTGTTGCCGGCGCCAGCCGTAAACCACTTCGAAGCGCGGAGCGGCGAGCAGGAGCAGGCGATCGATCCGTCCGAACAGCCGTGCGTAGTCATGCGCCAGCGCGGCATTGGCATGGCGACGCCAGATGCCGCCGGGATCCTCATCGCGTTCGAATGCGTTGACGGGCGTAAATAGCTCGCTTTCGGGCTGCGGTCTTGCGCCGACGCACCAACCCTCGAAGATCAGCAACTCGCAATGCGGCGGCGCCTTGGGCCAGTCCGCTGGCGCCACCCGGTCATCGCGCGCCTTGTCGAAGCGCGGCAGCGGCGCCGGCTCGCCGCGATCGAGCGCGGCGAACGTCGCGAGGCCGAGTTCGACATCATGCGTGCCCGGAACCCCGCGTGTCGCGAACAACGGGTGGATATCCTGTGCCAGACGCAGCCGCCTGGAGCGGGTGAGATACAGATCGTCGAGCGAGAGCAGCGCCCCGCGCCCGGGGAAGCGCGCGATCAGCGCCTCTGCCAACGTCGACTTGCCCGAGCCTTGTGCACCGCAAATACCGAGCACCAGCGGGCGATGCGGGCTCGCAGCGAAGCCCTCTTCAATCAGATCGAGCGCCGCCGCGATGATGCGCGGATCGGGCCCCGCGCTCACGTTTCGACGTGGGGCTGAGGAACCGGTTCGCCGGCGCGCGCAGGCGTGCGGACCGCGCGCAGCACGAAGCCCAGATAGAATGCGAGAAGCTCTTCGAACGGATAGTAACGCGGCGCGTCGCGCGGCGAACCGTCCTCGTTGCGGAACCAGTCGGCGCCGGTGTTGAGCATGCGCATCACGGTCGAGATCGTCAGGTATGCGTCGATGTCACGATTGAACATGCCCTCGCGCGCGCCATCGCCGAGCACAGACGCCCAGGCCGCGAACCCCTCGCTTCGCGCCTTCATCAGGTAGGCGAAATAAGGGCTACGGCGGAAGAACTTGCGTTCCGAATAGACGATCGAGGTCTGTTCGCGGCGGCGGGTCAGCGCATCGAGCTCCGCGGCGATCAGCGTGACCAGCCGGGTCTCCGCATCGATCGGCAGCGCGGCAATCCGCAGCGCCTCGTCGTGCATCGCCAGCACCGGACCGCGGACGATCTCGTCGAGCATCGCCTCCTTGGTGTCGAAATGGTGATAAAGGCTGCCCGAAAGGATGCCCACGTCGTCGGCGATCTGGCGCACGGTGGTCGCCTCGAAGCCGAATTCGGCGAAGCGCCGGCGCGCCGCCTCCAGGATCACCGTGCGGCGATCCTCCTTGCGGCGGCGACCGCGCGGCGGCGCTTGATCGGGCGCTGACGGTTGCGGCTCGGAACTGGCTGGCATCGCCCCGGCCTAGCAAGCAAAGCGATTGAAGGCGAGAGCGACGGTCCAACGCGATTTTTCAACCCGCGGTGCCAATCGATCTTGCCGCCGTCCACGTCCCGTCATAGCCAAGGTGCAGGAGAGGACGCCATAAAGGCGCGGCGGCGTTGGCACCGGATCGTCCGGACCGTAGGCGCGCGTCTAGGGGGAGCTTACCCGTGTCCGACAAGACGACTTCCACCGACATCGACGCCCGCATCATCGACACCTTGCGCCACCGCGTCGGCAAGGACGAGCGCGCGGCCAAGCCGCACGACTGGTTCACCGCCGCCGCATTGACGCTGCGCGATTCGATCATCGACACCTGGATGGAATCCACACGCAAGACGTATGCAGAGGGTGGCAAGCGGGTCTATTACCTGAGCCTCGAGTTCCTGATCGGCCGGCTGATGCGCGATGCGCTGTCGAACATGGGGCTGACCAGCGAGATGGCCGAAGCGCTCAAGACCCGGGGGCTGGATCTTGCAGCGCTCGAGGAGATCGAGCCTGACGCCGCGCTCGGCAACGGCGGCCTCGGCCGGCTCGCGGCGTGCTTCATGGAGAGCCTCGCCAGTCTTGGCATCCCCGCTTACGGCTACGGCATCCGCTATGAGAACGGCATGTTCCGCCAGCGGATCAAGGACGGCTGGCAGGTCGAGCTCCCCGAGACCTGGCTCGCGCACGGCAACCCGTGGGAGTTCGAGCGGCGCGAGAGTGTGTATCGCATCGGTTTCGGCGGCGAAGTGATCGCGGAAGGCGACGATGTCGTCTGGCATCCGGGCGAAGAAGTCGAGGCGACCGCGGTCGATACACCGATCGCGGGCTGGCGCGGCAAGTGGGCCAACACGCTGCGGCTGTGGACCGCGAGCCCGCTCGATCCGCTGCGGCTCGATGCGTTCAATGCCGGCGATCACGCAGGCGCGCTCGCCGACCAGCTGCGCGCCGATGCATTGGTGCGCGTGCTCTATCCGGCCGACTCCAATGCCGCGGGCCAGGAGCTGCGGCTGCGACAGGAGTATTTCTTCACCTCGGCCTCGATTCAGGACATCGTTCGCCGCCACGTCCAGTTCTTCCACGATATCACCACACTGCCCGACAAGGCGGCGATCCATCTCAACGACACGCATCCCTCGATCGCGGTCGCCGAGCTGATGCGGCTGATCATGGACGATCACGGGCTCGAGTTCGACGAAGCCTGGGACGTGACCCAGAAGACGATCGGCTACACCAACCACACGCTGCTGCCCGAGGCGCTGGAGACCTGGCCGCTGCCGCTGTTCGAGCGGATGCTCCCGCGGCACATGCAGATCATCTATGCGATCAATTCGAAGATCTTGCGCGATGCGCGCAAGGCCGGGCTCGACGACGGCGCGATCGCGGCGATCTCGATCATCGATGAGGGCGGCGAGCGGCGCGTGCGCATGGCGAACCTCGCGTTCGTCGGCGCGCACAGCATCAACGGCGTCGCGGCGCTGCATTCGGAGCTGATGAAGAAGACGGTCTTCAAGGACCTGCACCGGCTTTATCCTGAGCGGATCAACAACAAGACCAACGGCGTCACCCCGCGCCGCTGGCTGCAGCAGTGCAATCCCGGCCTGACCGCGGTGATCCAGGAGGCGATCGGCCCGGAGTTCCTCGACGACGCGCAGAAGCTCGTCGCGCTCAATCCGCTGGCGGGCGATTCCGCTCTGCAAGAGAAGATCCATGCGGTGAAGCGCGCGAACAAGGTCGCCCTCGCCGATCACATCCGCCAGACGATGGGCATCCGGCTCAATCCGGACGCGCTGTTCGATGTGCAGATCAAGCGCATCCACGAATACAAGCGCCAGTTGCTCAATCTGGTGGAGACGGTCGCGCTCTACGACCAGATCCGTAGCCACCCCGAGCGCGACTGGGTGCCACGCGTGAAGATCTTCGGCGGCAAGGCTGCGCCGAGCTATCACAACGCCAAGCTGATCATCAAACTGGCGAACGACATCGCGCGGCGGGTGAATTCCGACCCTGCCGTGGGCGGGCTGCTCAAAGTGGTGTTCATCCCGAACTACAACGTCAGCCTGGCCGAGCGGATCATCCCGGCGGCGGACCTGTCGGAACAGATCTCGACAGCGGGCATGGAGGCCTCGGGCACCGGCAACATGAAGTTCGCGCTCAACGGCGCGCTGACGATCGGCACGCTCGACGGCGCCAACATCGAAATCAAGGAACACGTCGGCGACGAGAACATCATCATCTTCGGTCTGACCGCAGATGAAGTCGCCGAGCGGCGTGCCAATTACAACCCGCGCGAGGTCATCGAAGCATCGACCGAGCTCAGCCAGGCGCTCCAGGCGATCCGCTCCGGCGTGTTCAGCCACGACGATCCCGACCGCTACAAGGACCTGATCGACGGCATCTACGACAGCGACTGGTTCCTCGTCGCCGCCGATTTCGATGCCTACACCGCCGCACAGCGCCAGGTCGATGCTCGCTGGATCGACCCCGCCGGATGGCGTCAGGCGGCGATCCGGAACATTGCCAACGTCGGCTGGTTCTCTTCCGACCGCACCATTACCGAATATGCGAAAGAGATCTGGAAGGTTATGTGAAGCCGTCGCCAAGCGCACTGGAAGCCCTCCTTGACGGCACCCACGCCGATCCGTTTTCCTTGCTCGGCGTTTTCGACGGCCCCTCCGGGCGGTTCGCTCGCGCGCTTCTGCCCGGCGCCGAAACAGCGGAGGCCCATGCTCTCGACGGCAAGGCGCTCGGGACGCTTACCAAGGTCGATCCGCGCGGTCTGTTCGAAGGCGCGATCGACGGTCCGCGACAGCCGCTGCGCTATCGCTGCGAGGCCTGGGGCCATGACTGGTGGGTTGCCGATGCCTACAGCTTCGGCCCGGTCCTGGGCCCACTCGACGATTTCCTGATTGCGCAAGGCACCCATTTCCGCCTGTTCGACAAGCTCGGCGCACATGCGATCGCGCACGAGGGCGCGGACGGCGTACATTTCGCAGTCTGGGCGCCAGGCGCGCGCCACGTTGGCGTGGTCGGCGATTTCAACGGCTGGAACCCGCGCACACACACGATGCGTCGCCGCGCCGACATCGGCGTATGGGAGATCTTCATCCCCGACATCGGTAAGGGCAGCGTCTACAAGTTCCACATTACCGCCGCCGATGGCACGGTCCAGCCGCTGAAGGCCGACCCCTTCGCGTTCCATTGCGAACTGCGCCCCGCAACCGCCTCGATCGTGTCCGACCCCGGGAAACCTGAATGGAACGACGATGCGCACCGCGCTCACTGGCAGAACGTCGATCCGCGCCGCGAACCGATTTCGATCTATGAAGTCCACCCGGGCTCATGGCAGCGCCGGCACGATAACTGGTACCTGAGCTGGGACGAACTGGCCGACCAGTTGATCCCCTACGTGACCGACCTCGGCTTCACCCATATCGAGTTCATGCCGGTCGCGGAGCATCCCTACGATCCCTCGTGGGGCTATCAGACCACCGGACTTTACGCTCCATCCTCGCGCTTCGGCGATGCGGCTGGCTTCGCACGCTTCGTCGAGGGTGCGCACAAGGCCGGGATCGGCGTGATCGTCGACTGGGTGCCCGCGCACTTCCCGACCGACGCGCACGGCCTCGCCCGTTTCGACGGCACCGCGCTCTATGAGCATGCCGATCCGCGGCTCGGTTTCCAGCCAGACTGGAACACGCTGATCTACAACTTCGGTCGCAACGAAGTCGCTGCGTTCCTGGTCAACAACGCGCTCTTCTGGGCCGAGCGCTATCATGTCGACGGGCTGCGCGTCGATGCGGTCGCCTCGATGCTGTACCGTGATTATTCGCGCAAAGCCGGCGAGTGGCTACCCAATGCCGAGGGCGGCCGCGAGAACTGGGAAGCGGTCGACTTCCTGCGCGCGGTCAACAAGGGGCTCTACGGCAAGTACCCCGGCTGCATCACGATCGCGGAAGAGTCGACTTCATGGCCCGGTGTCACCCGCGCCGCATACGACGAGGCCCCGCGCACCGCATTGGGTTTCGGCTTCAAGTGGAACATGGGCTTCATGCACGACACGCTGGAGTACATGGGCCGCGATGCCGTGCACCGGCGCTGGCACCACGACGAGATCACGTTCGGGCTGGTCTATGCGTTCGACGAGAATTTCGTGCTGCCGCTGAGCCATGACGAGGTGGTCCACGGCAAGGGCTCGCTGCTCACGAAAATGAGCGGCGACGACTGGCAGAAGTTCGCGAACCTGCGCGCCTATTATGCGTTCATGTGGGGCTATCCGGGGAAGAAGCTGCTGTTCATGGGTCAGGAGTTCGCCCAGCGCCGCGAATGGAGCGAGGACCGCGCGCTCGACTGGTGGCTGCGCGATGCGCCGGCGCACGAAGGCGTGCGCAATCTGGTACGCGATCTGAACCGGCTGTACCGTGAGACGCCGGCCCTCCACGCGCGCGATTGCGAGGGCGAAGGCTTCGAATGGCTGATCGCCGACGATGCGGAAAACTCGGTCTTCGCTTGGCTTCGCAAGGCACCGTGCGAGGCGCCGGTCGCGGTGATCGCCAACATGACGCCGGTGCCGCACGACGGGTATCGCATACCGCTGCCGCACGATGGCAGGTGGAACGAAGTGCTGAACAGCGACGCGCAAAGCTACGGCGGCTCGGGCAAGGGCAACCTCGGCTCGGTCCTGGCGCAAGACGGCGCCGCGCACGTCACATTGCCGCCATTGGCAACCGTCATGTTTCAATTCGCGGGATAGGAGAGGCACGATGCGCGACAGCCACGGAGGACAACCTCTTGCCCGTGAAGCGATGGCCTATGTGCTGGCCGGCGGCCGCGGTAGCCGCTTGCGCGAGCTGACCGACAATCGCGCCAAGCCCGCGGTCTACTTCGGCGGAAAGGCGCGGATCATCGATTTCGCGCTCTCCAACGCGATCAACTCAGGGATTAGACGGATTGGCGTCGCCACGCAGTACAAGGCGCACTCGCTGATCCGCCACATGCAGCGCGCGTGGAACTTCATGCGCCCCGAGCGCAACGAGAGTTTTGACATCCTCCCCGCCTCGCAGCGCGGCACTTCGGAGAGCCAGTGGTACGAAGGCACCGCCGACGCGGTATTCCAGAACATCGACATTATTGCGCCGCACGCGCCAAAGTACATGGTCATCCTCGCCGGGGATCACATCTACAAGATGGATTACGAGGTCATGCTGCGCCAGCACGTGGATTCGGGCGCCGACGTCACCGTCGGCTGCCTCGTCGTCCCGCGCATGGAAGCAGTCGCGTTCGGCGTGATGCACGTCGACGAGAAGGACGTGATCACCGAGTTCTTCGAAAAGCCCGCCGACCCGCCGGGCATCCCCGGCGAGCCCGACATGGCGCTCGCCTCGATGGGCATCTATGTGTTCAACACCGAGGTGCTTTTCGATGAACTGCGGCGGGATGCGGCGACGCTCGGATCCAACCGCGATTTCGGCGGCGACATCATCCCGTACCTCGTCAAGCACGGCAAGGCGGTCGCCCATCGGTTCACCGCCAGCTCGATCCGCGCGGCGGAAGAACGCGAGGCCTACTGGCGCGATGTCGGCACGCTGGAGGCCTATTTCGATGCGAGCCTCGACCTGACCGATATCGTGCCCGAGCTCGACATGTACGATCGCGACTGGCCGATCTGGTCGGACGCAGTCGTTTCCGCTCCCGCGAAGTTCGTCCACGACGAAGACGGCCGGCGCGGCATGGCGATATCCTCGCTGGTCTCGAACGACTGTATCGTCTCGGGATCGACCGTGTGGCGAAGCTTGCTGCACACCGGCGTGAAGATGAGCAGCTTTTCATCGGCGAGCGAAGCGGTGATCCTGCCCCATTGCAACATCGGACGAGGCGCCAGGCTGCGCCGCGTGATCATCGATTCGGGCGTGCGGATTCCCGATGGGCTGGTCGTTGGCGAGGACCCGGTGCTTGACGCCGAGCGGTTTCGCAGGACGGATAACGGCGTGTGCCTGATCACCAAGCAGAT
>CAJCHR010000289.1 GCA_903970225.1 Actinobacteria bacterium 21-64-8
TCGATTCGCGCTCGATTCCCGGCAGGCCGCCAATGCCCGATCCGATCGACACGCCTGCGCGCCACGATTCTTCGAGCGTCATCTCGGTCAGCCCGGCATCTTCGAGCGCCTGGCCCGCAGCGTCGATGCCGAAGACGATGAAGGGATCGACCTGGCGCTGGACCTTGTGGTCGACGCGCTTGGCGGGATCGAAGCCATATTCATGGTCCGGACCCTTCACCTCGCAGGCGATGTGGCACTTCTGGTCACTCGCATCGAAATGCGTGATCTTGGCCGCACCGGACTTGCCGGCGAGCAGATTGGCCCAGCTCGTCTCGACATCGCCGCCAAGCGGCGTGACGAGACCCAGACCAGTGACGACGACGCGGCGCATATTCCTCTCCCAAAAACAAAACAGGCCCAGCCCGGTCGGGCTGAGCCTGTCGAAGCCCCGTTCCGCCCTTGTCGCCCGGCAAGAAGGGTAACCCCTTCGGCGAGCGCAGGGGCGAACGGCGTGGGCTCAGCTCTTGTGGCTGTCGATGTAGCTGATCGCGTCCTTGACGGTCGTGATCTTCTCGGCGGCGTCGTCGGGGATCTCGACACCGAACTCTTCCTCGAACGCCATCACCAGCTCGACGATGTCGAGGCTGTCGGCGCCGAGATCGTCGATGAAGCTCGCGTCCTCGGTGACCTTGTCGGCCTCGACGCCGAGATGCTCGACGACGATCTTCTTCACGCGCTCGGCGGTCTCGCTCATGTGCTGCCTTCCCGTTTCATAAGGGGTTTTGTTGCGGGCTTGCCTAGACGCGGCGGCGGAGGCTGGCAAGAGGCCGCCGCGCCGCCGCGCACGCCATTATCATCTCAGATCATCGCCATGCCGCCGTTGACGTGCAACGTCTGGCCGGTGACGTAGCCGGCCTCGCGGCTGGCGAGATATGCGACCGCGGCGCCGATGTCGGCGCCGGCCCCGAGATCGCCGGCGGGGATTTTGGTGAGGATCGCTGCCTTCTGCGCGTCGCTGAGCGCATCGGTCATCGCCGAGCGAATGAACCCCGGCGCGACGCAGTTGACGGTGATGTTGCGGCTGGCGAGTTCCTGCGCGAGGCTCTTCGACATGCCGATCAGCCCGGCCTTGGACGCGGCATAATTGGCCTGTCCCGGATTGCCGGTGACGCCGACCACCGAGGTGATCGACACGATCCGCCCGAAGCGCTGCTTCATCATCGGTCGCGCCGCCGCGCGGATCAGTCGGAACGCCGCCTCGAGATTGACCGAGAGCACCTGCGCCCATTCGTCGTCCTTCATCCGCATCACCAGATTGTCGCGGGTGATTCCGGCATTGTTGACGAGGATATCGAGCCGCCCGCCCAGCGCCTCAACCGCGCGCGGCACGAGCCCGTCGACCTCGGCGGCGTCGGACAGGTTGCAGGTCAGCGTCACGGGATCATTGGGCAAGCCCGACGCCACCTCCGCGAGCACCGCCTCGCGCGTGCCGGAGAGCGCGACGCGCGCGCCCTGTGCAGCCAGCGCCATGGCGGTCGCCGAGCCCAGCCCTCCGGAAGCCCCCGTAACCAACGCGGTCATGCCTGTAAGGTCGAACATCACTTGCTTCCTTCTTCTTCGTCATCGCGGACTTGACCCGGGATCCACAAACGCGGCCTCGCCCAAGGAAGCGCTCCGCGTAGGGATTCCCACCGTCGCGGGAATGACGGCATGCCTGAAATGCGCGTCGTCACCGACCGCGTTACAAAGTCTTCGCGAACGCCTCGATGTCGCTCATCGTCACCACGCTCGTCGCCGTGGCGTCGGGCGCGATGCGCTTGACCATCGGCCCCAGCACCTTGCCGCCGAACTCGACGAACTCGGTCACCCCCGCCGCCGCCATCGCCAGCACGCTCTCACGCCAGCGCACCGTGCCGGTGACCTGGTCGACCAGCAGCGTGCGGATCGCCGCGGGATCAGCGACCGGCGCGGCGGTGACGTTGGCGTAGAGCGGCACCAGCGGCGCGCGCAGATCGGCCTTGGCCAGCGCCTGCTCCATCACGCGCGCGGCCGGCTCCATCAGCGAGCAATGGAACGGCGCCGAGACCGGCAGGATCATCGCGCGCTTGCCGCCGCGCACCTTGGCGAGTTCGACCGCGCGCTCGACCGCGGCCTTCGAGCCCGAGATCACCACCTGTCCCGGCGCATTGTCGTTGGCGGCCTCGCACACCTCGTTCTCGGCGGCATCGGCGGCGATCGCCTGCGCGGCGGCAAAGTCGAGGCCGAGCAATGCCGCCATCGCGCCCTCGCCGACCGGCACCGCCGCCTGCATCGCCTGCCCGCGCACGCGCAACAGCTTGGCGGTCGCCGCAAGCCCGAGTGCTTCGGCCGCGCAGAGCGCGCTATATTCGCCGAGGCTGTGGCCCGCGACATACTCCGCCTTGTCGGCGAGCCGGATGCCGCCCTCGCGCTCGAGCACGCGCAGCGTCGCCAGCGCATTGGCCATGATCGCGGGCTGGGCATTCTCGGTCAGCAGCAAATCCTCGGGCGGTCCTTCGACCATCAACCGGAAGAGATTCTGTCCCAGCGCCTCATCGACCTCCTGGAACAGTTCGCGGGCCGCCACGCTGGCGGCGGCGAGCGCCTGGCCCATGCCGACGGCCTGGCTGCCCTGACCGGGAAAGATGAACGCGCGCATGATCCTCTCCTTATAAGCCGGTCGCGATAGAAAGCTGGACGGCCGAGCGCAAGCCGTGGCACCCAACGTCGCCATGATCCCCCGCCTACCCGCGGCCCGTCCGCTCATCGCCCTCGCGCTCGGCGCTGCCTTGCTCGTCACCGGCCTCGGCGCCGAAAAACCGCATGGCTATCTTGCCGACGGCGCGTTCGATATTCTCCAGGTGCTGCCGCCCGCCCCGGTCAAGGGCGACGCACGCTACAGGGCGGACCGCACCATCTTCAAGCAGACACGCGCGCTGATTGGCACCCCGCGCTACGCGCTCGCGACCGCGGACGCGGTCTACGAGCAGCCCGCGCTGATGGCCGATTTTTCCTGCGCGGTCGGCGTGGCACTCACGCCGCAGGATGCGCCGCGCACCAAGGCGCTGGTCGATCGCGCGCTGCTCGATACCGAAGGCCAGACGGTGCGTGCCAAGAATTTCTACAAGCGCAAACGTCCCTTTCTGATCGACAAGGGCGACGTCTGCGAACCCAAGCAAGAGCTGGCGAAGAGCTATGACTACCCTTCCGGCCACACCACGCTGGGGTGGACCTGGGCGCTGATCCTCTCCGATCTGCTTCCCGATCGCGCCACACAGATCCTTGCGCGCGGCCGCGCCTATGGCGACAGTCGCTTCATCTGCGGCGCGCACAATGAAAGCGCGGTCGAGGGCGGCAAGCTGTCCGCTGGCTCGACGATGGCCGTGGTGCGGACGACCGCGGCCTATCAGGCCGACGCGGCCGGCGCGCGCGCCGAGCTGCGAGCGCTGGCGGCCGACCCGCTGGTCCCGCGGCCGACCGGATGCGACGCGGAAGCCAAGCTGGTCGCGCAGCGGGTGCTGTAGCGACATCCTCCCTAGCTATTGTTGGGGAGGGGACCATCCGCAGGGTGGTGGAGGGGCGAACAACGCGTCGACCGGCGCCCGCCTCCAAACGCTGACGCCCTTCCCCAACCGGCTGCGACGACGGTCCCCCTCCCCGAGCACGCGCGGGGAGGATGCGCTACCCCCGCTTGCTTTTCCCAGCATCTTCCGCCATAGGCCCGCGCTTCCGGACGCGCCCAGCGCCCCGGAGCTACTGCAAGACAGCCGGAGGGGCACCGCGACGGTCGCGGGACGCCAACGATCGGCCAACATGGAAGGACGACCACATGGCTCTGTACGAGCATGTGTTTCTCGCGCGTCAGGACCTCGCCCAGGCGCAGGTCGACGCGCTGACCGAAACCGCCACCAAGATCATCGAAGAGTTCGGCGGACGCATCGTCAAGTCCGAGACCTGGGGCTTGCGCACGCTCGCCTATCGGATCGCCAAGAACCGCAAGGCGCATTATGTGATGCTCGAGATCGACGGCCCCGCGGCTGCGATCAACGAGCTCGAGCGCCAGATCGCGATCAACGAGGACATCATCCGCTACATGACGGTGCGGACCGAGACTCACGAGGAAGGCCCGTCGGCGATGATGCGCCGCAACGAGCGCAGCGAACGCGGCGATCGCGGTGGTCGTGGCGACCGCGGTGATCGTGGCGACCGCGGCGATCGCGGCCCCCGTCGCGACGACCGTGGCGAGCGCCCCGAGCGCGACGCCGCCTGAGCCCGAACACGAGATTTAGGAACCAACGATGGCCCGTCCATTTTTCCGCCGCCGCAAGAGCTGCCCCTTTTCCGCCAAGGATGCCCCCCGGATCGACTATAAGGACGTCCGGTTGCTGCAGGGCTTCGTGTCCGAGCGCGGCAAGATCGTCCCCAGCCGTATCACGGCGGTATCCGCCAAGAAGCAGCGTGAGCTGGCCCGCGAGATCAAGCGCGCGCGCCATCTCGGCCTGCTCCCCTATGTCGTCAAGTAAGGAGCACAGACCATGGAAGTGATCCTGCTCGAGCGCGTCGAGAAGCTCGGCGCCATCGGCGACATCGTCACCGTGAAGAACGGCTATGCCCGTAACTTCCTGCTGCCGAACAAGAAGGC
>CAJCHR010000290.1 GCA_903970225.1 Actinobacteria bacterium 21-64-8
CGCGACCTGTTCGGAAGCTGAACCGCGGTCGATCGCTCCGCTGGCCTATGGCATCGGCTTGGCCTAAGTCCTGGCTTTCATCGCGATTGGGGGCCCCATGGCGCTAGTGAAGAAATCGACGCTCGGGTCGCGCCCAAGGCAGGGCGTGGCTGTCCCGCCTGTTCCCAGCGCACCGGTCGCTCCCAAGCTGCCCGCTGCGCGAAGCCTGACTCAGGACAAGGCGACCGACGCGGTTCACCGGATCGACCAGGCCGCGCAGGAACTGGCGAGCGGCATCGCGCAGGCATCAGCGGCCGCGTCTCAGCTCCAGCGGTCAATGGACGAGATCTCGGCGGGCGCCGAGGAAGCGGCAGGCGCCGCGCAGGAATCGCTCGGCTCGATCGGTTCGCTCGGCCGCGCGTTCCGCGACGCGCGCGAAAAAGCCGAGGGTGCCCAGCGGCAAATCGACCTGATCCAGACCGGGTTCGGTGAGGTCGGCGTGCAGATCGAGACATCGGTCGCGGCGATCGAGCTGAACGCGCAGCGCCAGCTCGCCACAGTAGAGATCATCGGCGCGCTGGAGACGATCGCCACGACGATCGGCGAGATCGGCGCCAGCGTAGCCGACATTTCGGACCAGACCGGTTTGCTCGCGCTCAACGCCACGATCGAGGCCGAGCGCGCAGGGGAGAGCGGCGCGGCCTTCGCGGTGATCGCCGACGAAGTTCGTGCGCTGGCAGAGACCTCGGAAACCAGCGCCGCCGATATGCAGCGGCTCGCCGGCACCGTCTCGTCGGACGTGAAGGTCGTCGCCGAACGCGTGCGCACGGCATCGAACCTGGCGTCGGGCGAGGCGAACCTCGCGCGCGAGGTCGCCGCCGAACTCGTCAGGGCTTCGGTTTCGCTGGGCGCGCTCGGAAAAGGCGCGAAGCAGATCGTGCTCGCGGCGGTCGAGGTGGAGAGCGCCGCGCGCGAGGCGGAAAAAGGCTCCGAGTCCGTGGCGAGCGCGGCGGAAGAGCAGTCCGCCGCCGCGGCCGAGGCCCAGCAGGCGATCGAGCAGCAGAGCGCATCGCTCGAACAGAGCCAGCGGACCGCCGAATCGCTCGGCCAGCTGACGCAGGCCATTCAGGGGAACAGCAAGGATCAACTCGCGGTCGAACAGGTTGCGGCGGCGGCCGAGGAATTGTCGGCGACGGTACAGGAGCTTTCCGGGGCTTCCGGGCAGATCCTGGTGGCGCTGGAGCAGATCGGCCGCGGCGCGCAGATCCAGGCAGCGGCGACCACGCAGGCCGGCACCGCGATGGACCAGATCGCCAGATCGGCGGAGCTGGCAAACCAGCGCGCGGCGGCGGCATCCGCGCAGATCGGCACCGTCGTCGAGACCGTGACCGCGAGCAGCGAGACGATCGATCGCCTGACCACGGGCGTCTACAGCGCGCTGGTCGAAGTGCGCTCCGTCGTCGCGCTGCTGGGAGCGCTGAGCGACACCGCTCGCCGTATCGAGCGGATCACCGATAGCGTGGCGCTGGTCTCGATGCAGACGAGCATGCTGGCGCTCAGCGGATCGGTCGAGGCGACGCGCGCGGGCGAAGCCGGCGGCGGCTTCGCGACTGTGGCAGGCGATATCCGCAAGCTGTCGCGCGATGCCGCGGCGAGCGCGGACAGCGCGAAGGACAGCGTGCGCGGTCTGCAGGATCAGGTCTCCGCGGTGCGCCGCGATCTCGAGCAGGTCGCGGGCGCGGCCGAGAGCGAGATCGGCCGCAACCGCGCGCTGGTCGGGCGTTTCTCCGCGATGGCCGCCGATCTGGGCGCCGCACGGTCGGCCAACGAGGCGATCGAAGACGGGACGAGCGATGTCCTGCGCGCGGTGCGCGAAGTGCAGAGCGGCACCGAACAGATCGCGCAAGCCGCCGAGATCGCCTCCGATTCGGTGCGCGAGGCGGGAAGCGCCGCGCGTCAGCAAGCCCAGGCGGCGGAAACACTGGCGGCGGCGATCGAGGAAATCGCCTCGATCTCCGCGGTGCTCGTCGCGCAAGCGGGCTGAGTTCGTGAACGCTCCAGAAGGCGGCGGCGCTGTGCTGACGTTGTTGGCGGGCGGTTCGCGTCACGGCGTGCCTTCGCGGATGGTGCGCGAGGTTGCGCGGATGCCCGGGCTCACGCGTGTTCCGCATGCGCCCGCGGGGATGCTGGGGCTGGCGAACGTGCGCGGCAGGGTGATGCCGGTGCTGTCGCTGGCGGCGCTGACCGGGCGTAGCGCCGGGCCCGAGCGGCGGCTGGTCGTGCTGAGCGGTGACGAGCCCATCGGGATGGCGGTCGACGGGGTCGAGGAACTGCTGGATCGCGGGCAGGCCGAAGGGGCTTCGATCGACCTGCTTGACGTGCCGTCGCTGATCGCCCGGAGCGCGGCCGGCCGGGCACATTCCCGCGGCGCGGCCGGCGTGGAGACGGCAAGCCGCGTCATGGCCGCCGAGGAGACGGTCTCGCTGGTGACGTTCGCGATCGGCGCTCAGGCGTTTGCGCTGCCGCTGGAGGCCGTCGACGAAGTGTTGCGCTTGCCCGCCGCGATCGCGGCCGTTCCGAATGCCGAGGAGATGGTGCTCGGCAGCATCGACTTGCGCGGTGCGCTACTGCCGCTGCTGATGCTGGCGCCGCTGCTGGCGCTTCCCGGCGACGCGCTATCGGCGAAGTCGCGCGTGCTGGTCGTGCGGATCGGCGCGCACCGCGTCGGGATCGTGGTCGATGCGCTCCATGCGGTTCTGCGTGTTTTCGAGAGCGCCATAGACCCTGTTCCTCTGGTGCTGACGCGCGGCGCGGCCGAGGCGCGTATCCAGGCGGTGTGCCGTCTGGGCGATGGAAGGCTGGTCTCGGTGCTCGCGCCCGCGCATCTGCTGCGCGAGGACCTGACGGCGCGGCTGCTTGGCGGCGGATCGGCGCCGCGCGCGAAGATCGTCGAGGCCGAGGTCGAGCGAACCGAGCCGTTCCTGCTGTTTGCGGTCGGCAATGCGCTGTTCGGACTGCCGACCTTTGCGGTCGAGCACATCGGCGTGCTGCCCGCGAAGTTGGCGCGCATTCCCGGAGCCGCGGGTTTCGTGCGGGGGGCTATGCCGTGGCGCGGGGAGGCGCTCCCCGTGATCGATCAGTCGAAGCGGCTGGGTGCGGCGAGTATCGCCGGCAAACGGCAGCATGTGATCGTCGTCGCGATCGGCGCTCTGCGTGCAGCCTTCGCGGTCGATGCGATCGTCGGCTTGCGGCGTGTGGTGCACTCGGCGCTTCGGCCGATGCCGGTGCTGGACGGCGGTGAGACCGAGGTCTTCGAGCGGGTGATCGCTGACGGCGACGCGCCGCTCACCCTGCTGCTCGATCCCGAAAAGATGCTCGACGGCGCAGAGCGGGACATGCTGAAAGCGGCGCGTTCGAGGAAAGCGCGGCGGCACACGTGATCAAACTGCTGATCGTCGATGATTCCGCGCTGATGCGGCGCCTGCTGACCGAGATCTTCACCGCCGCCGGCGACTTTCAGATCGAGGTGGCGCGCAGCGGCGACGAGGCGATCGAACGCCTCCAGACGTTCGCGCCCGATGTGGTCACGCTCGATATCCACATGCCCGGCATGGACGGGCTGGCGTGCCTCGACCGGATCATGGTCCTGCGGCCGTGCCCGGTGGTGATGGTCTCCGCGCTGACCGCCGAGGGTGCGGACGAGACGCTGGAGGCGATGGCGCTGGGTGCGGTCGATTTCATCCCCAAGCCTCGCGGCGCGGTGTCGCTGGAGATCGCCGCCGTCGCACCAGCCCTGGTCGAGAAAGTGCGCGCGGCGGCCAGTGCGCGGATTTCGCGCGCCACCCGGCTGCGTGAGCGGGTTCGTGCGCGGGTCTCGGCGGCGGTGCAAGCGCCCGTGAAACGACCGCGAATTGCCGCGCCGATCGCGCTGCTTCCCTCGGTCACGGCGAACGGCGAAGGTCTGGTGCTGGTCGGCTGCTCGACCGGCGGCCCGCCCGCGCTCGACTCGCTGCTGAGCCCGCTTCCGGCCGATTTCCCCTGGCCGATCGTGATCGCCCAGCACATGCCGGCCAGCTTCACCGGGCCGCTCGCGCGGCGGCTCGACCGGCTTTGTGTGCTCACCGTCAGCGAAGTGACGAAAGCCACGCCGTTGCTTCCCGGCCACGCCTATGTCGGCCGGGGCGATGCAGACATCCTGATCTCGCGCCGTGCGGGCGTGCTCACGGCGCTCGCCGCGCCGTCGAACCCCGATCACTTCTGGCACCCGAGCGTCGATCGCCTCGTTTCCAGTGCGATGAAATTTGTCGCAGCCGAACGCCTGATTGGTGTGTTGTTGACCGGCATGGGCAACGACGGGGCAAGCGCGATGACCGATCTGAAGGAGGCTGGCGGCGTGACGATCGCCGAGTCCGCCGAAACCGCGGTCGTCTGGGGAATGCCGGGCTCGCTGGTCGCCGCGGAGGGCGCCTCGATGGTCGTCCCGCTGGACCGGGTCGCCGCCGAACTCGCGGCGCTGTTTGCGCGATGAGCAGCGCGGCGCCTGTGACCCTGACCGACGACGAACTGCGCGGCGTGAGCGCGCTGCTCTATCGCTGGACCGGCATGAACTTCGGTGAGAACAAGCGTTATTTCATTGAGCGGCGCGTGACCGAGCGGATGGCCAGGACGGGCAGCGACGATGCGCGCAGTTATCTGGGGCTTGCAGCCGCCAACCTTGCCGAGCGCGAGGCGCTGATCAACGCGTTCACGATCAACGAGACCTATTTCTACCGCGAAGAGCATCAGCTTGCGGCGCTGTCCCGTGAGATGCTGCCGCAGATCGTCCAGACGCGTAAGCCGGGTGACCTGGTGCGTATCCTTTCGCTGCCGTGCTCCACCGGAGAGGAGGCCTATTCGATCGCGATCTGGCTGCTGGAGAACTGGCCGCTGGTCGATGCGTACAACATCGAGATCGTGGGTTCGGACATCGATACGCACGCGCTCGGGCTCGCCCGTGAGGGGCAATACGGGACGCGCGCACTGGCACGGCTGCCGGCCACCGTGGCCGCGACCTATTTCGAGCCGGAACATGGGCATCGCCGCAAGATCATCGACGATCTGCGCGAATCTGTTCGCTTTACCGCCGCCAACGTCATCGATCGCCCGAGCATGGCCGGGCTTGGCCAGTTCGACGTGATCCTGTGCCGCAACCTGCTGATTTATTTCGATGATCACTCACGCCTGCTCGCGGCCGAGTCGCTTTACGAAAGCCTCAACCCCGGCGGATTCCTGTGCCTGGGACACAGCGAATCGATGGCGCGAATCAGCGATCGGTTCGCGATGGTTCGCCTCGAGGACGCGATCGTCTATCGCAGGCCTGAATGAACGAACTGCTCGAACAGTTTCTGATCGAAGGCCGCGATCTGGTGGCGCAGGCGGCAGCGGATTTCGCGGTGCTGTCGCGCGATCCCCTGGCAGCCGGGACGATCGACAGCGCGTTTCGTGCGATCCACACGCTCAAGGGCTCGGTCGGCATCTTCCCGATGGGCCCGGCCGAGCGTGTGCTGCACGCCGCCGAAGAAGTGCTGGAGCGCGCGCGCAAGGGCACCGTGCCGCTCGATGGCCCTGCCGTCGGCGCGCTGACCGCGTGCCTCGATGCCATCGATCGCTGGATAGACGAGCTCGAACGCACCGGCTCGGTCGGAGACGATGCCGAGGCGGCGGGTGCGGCAGCGATCGCGCGGCTTCCCAGCCTTGCAAACGATGGCGCAGCCGCGCGCGGCGCGTCGCAGGCGTGGATCGGCACGGTCGCAGAGCGCGCGGCACACGTGATCGCCTCCGCCACCGCGCCGGTCGTGCTGTTCCGGTATCTGCCCAGTGGCGACTGCTTCTTCCGCGGGGAGGATCCGCTCGGCATCGCGCTGGCGGTGCCCGAATTGCTCGCGCTGGAGGTGCAGCCGGTCGAACAGGCATGGCCGGAACTGGATGCGATCGAGCCGTTCGACTGCATTTCGGTGCTGGAGGGCGTGAGCGGCGGCAGCCTCGACGAGGTCAAGGCCGCGTTCCGCCTGGTTTCGGATCAAGTCCAGCTGCACGTCGTCGCGCCGAGGACGGAAGTCGCCGGAACCGTTCAGAGCGATACGAGCCGCTTCCTGCGCGTCGAGGCGGCGCGGATAGACGCACTCGCCGATGATCTTGGCGAAGTGCTGCTTGCCGCCAATGCGCTGGCACCGATCGTGGAGGCCGCCGGGAGGATCGACCCGGCTCTGGCCGCGCGCATCCGCGCTGCGCAGTCGGAGATCGAGAGCAAGACCGCCAAGCTTCATCGCAGCATCGGACGCGTCCGCCTCGTGCCGCTGGCCCCCTCGCTGCGCCGCCTGCCGCGCATGGTGCGGGAAATCGCGCAATCGGTCGGCCGGGACGTGCGCTTTGCGATGACGGGCGAAAATCTCGAAGTCGACAAGCAGATCGCCGATGGCCTGTTCGAACCGTTGCTGCATCTGGTCCGCAACGCGATCGATCATGGTATCGAAAGCGCGGAGGCGCGGGCCAGGCTCGGGAAAAGTCCCGAGGGCACGGTCTCGCTCACGATCGCGCGGGACGGCGACGCGGTCCGTATCACTCTGTCCGACGATGGCGCGGGGATGGACCTGGCGCGGCTTCGCGCTGTCGCTGTCGAGAGGGGCCTGCTCGAGGCAGAGGCCGCGCAGGACCTGACCGACGCGGCGGCCCTGCGCCTGATTTTCGCGCCAGGCTTCTCGACAGCGAAGGCGCTCACCGAGATATCCGGGCGCGGCGTCGGTATGGATGCCGTCCTGTCGGCGATCGAGAAACTGCGCGGTACGATCGAGGTCGAAAGCGTTTTCGGGCAGGGTACGCGCTTCATCCTGCGCCTGCCCGCTAAGGCGCTCACCACGCGGCTGCTGGTGGTCGAAGTGGGCGAGGACCGTTACGGGGTCGCGCTCGACCAGATCGTCGAGACCGTGCGCGTCGGCAGCGACGCGTTGGTGCCGATCGGCGCGGGCATCGCCTGCGTGCTGCGCGGGAAAACCGTCCCGGTGCTCGATCTCGCGGCGCTTCTCGGGGGCGATGCGGTTCCCGGGCCGGTCGCGAAGCTCCTCGTGACCCGGTCGGGCTCAGACCGCGTGGCACTGCGGGTCGATGGTCTCGCCGAGCGACTGGACACCGTCGTACGGCCGCCGAGTGCGCTGCTGGGCGGCCTGCCATGGGTCTCGGGCTCCGCAGTGCTCGGCGATGGCGGCGTGCTCATCGTCCTCGATCTGCCCGAGCTTGCCGCGTGAGCGTCGTCGTCGATCCCGCCGCGATCCACCTCACGGGGCGGTGCGTGATCGATGATGCCGAGCCACTGATTGCAGCCCTGCAGGATCATCCAGGGCGGCCGGTGAATATCGCCGGGGCGCAGAAACTGCATCTGGCTGTCGTTCAGGTCTTGCTTGCCGCACGGCCGAGGCTGATCGGAGGTCCGGACAATCCGATTTTGCGTGGGATCTTGGGCATCTCCTGCGATGACAGAACCAATTCAACGCGCTAGGTCCAATTCATCTGCGGGAGCTCTCGTCCTCGCGCTCTCAGCTCCCACCGGAGACACGAATGTCGATTACCGTCCTGATCGTCGACGATAGCAAGCTCGCACGGATCGTCGCTGGACGGGCGCTGGCCGAACTTCGTCCCGAATGGAGCAAGGTCGAGGCCGGCGGCGCGGCCGAGGCTCACGAGGTGATCTCGCGTCAGCCCGTCGACGTGGCGCTGATCGACTTCAACATGGCCGACAAGGACGGGCTGGAACTCGCGGCCGAGTTGCGCGCTCAGTCACCCGACATGCCGATCGCGATCATCACCGCGAACATCCAGGACGAGATCATCGCCCGCGCGCGCGAGATCGGCGCCACGTTCGTCGCCAAGCCGGTGAACGCCGAAGGGCTCGAAGGCTTCCTGTCCGGCGCGGCGCTTCGGCTTCGCTCATCGCAGACATGACCGCGCCGGGCATCGCGCTGGGGGAGCTCGAACGCGACGCGCTGACCGAGATCGTCAACATCGGCGTCAGCCGCGCCGCGTCCAGCCTGCGCAAGATGATCGGCGATCACGTCACGTTGTCGGTGCCCTCGATCGACGTGGTCAGCCAGCGCCGCGCGGCGCGTCTGATCAGCGAGCGCGAAGTCTCCGAACTCGTTGCGGTGCGGCAGGACTTCAGCGGGCCGTTTTCGGGGCGCGCCTTACTGATATTTCCCGAGAAAAAGAGCCTCGACCTGGTGCGCGCGGTCACCGGGGGTGAGCTGAGCGCCGCCGAGGTGATTGAGATCGAAAGCGAGGCGCTGGCCGAGACCGGCAACGTCATCCTCAATTCCTGCCTCGCGACGATGGCCAACATGCTCAAGCGCTCGCTCACGATGACGATCCCCGAGGTTCTTCGCGGCGATGGCGCTACGCTGTTCGAGGTGAATGCGGACGGTGCCGTCGATGGCCTGGTGCTGTTCCTTTATATCGATTTTGCCGTCCGCAAGCGCGACATCCGTGGCTACATCGCGATGATCATGGACCTGCCTGCGCTGACGGTGGTCAAGGAATTGCTGGGCGAATTCATTGACCGGGTCGTGGGCGATGACCGCTGATGGCATCGTGGATGCCGGGTTGAGCCGCCCGGAAGCCGAGTTTGCCACGGGTGCGAGCGGTTCCTGGGACTGGGACATTCTCCGCGACCGGCTCCATGTCGATGTCCACTTCGCCGAGCTGTACGGCCTCGATCCCGAGACCGCGATCGGCGGCCTGCCGCCCTCGACATTCTTCTCGGCGATACACCCCGAGGATCGCGCGCGCATGCGGATCGCGGTGGCGGGCATGCTTGGCGGGGCAGAGCTGTTCTCCAAGGAGTTCCGGATCGTCTGCGCGGACGGCGGCGTGCTGTGGATGCATGGCCGGGGCCATAGCCTGCTCGACGGTGACGATCGCCCGGTCCGGTTCACCGGGCTTCTGGTAGACGTCACCGAGCGCAAGCGCACCGAGGAGCGGCTGCGCATCGCGCAGGCGGCCGGCGGCATTGGCACGTTCGAATACACCGACGGCTTCGCCACCGCTGCGGTGTCCGACGAATTCTGCCGCTTGCTGGGTCTCTATCCTGCCCCCACGCTGCCGGTGCGCACGATCAACAACATCGTGGTGGGCGGGGACGCGCAACTGATCCCCCAGCTTCCCGGCAACCGCATTCCAGAGACGCTGGACGGCGATTTCGCCATCGTGCGCAGCGATAACGGCAGGCACCGCTGGATCGCCCGGCGCGGAGAGATCGTCCGCGAGGGTTCGGGCTATCGCCTGGTCGGCGTGATCTACGACATCACCGCCGCGCGCGAGCAGGAGGAGCAGCTCCGCGTGCTCAACGACACGCTCGAGATGCGCGTCGAACAGGAAGTCGCCGAGCGCCAACTGGTCGAGGATGCGCTGCGCCAGGCACAGAAGATGGAGGCGATCGGGCAACTGACCGGCGGCGTGGCGCATGATTTCAACAATCTGCTGATGGCGATCCTGAGCAGCCTGGAACTGCTGCGCAAGCGCGTTTCCACCGAGCCGGACCTCGTGCGGCTGCTCGACAATTCGGTCGAGGCGGCGGAGCGCGGCGCGTCCTTGACTCAACGCATGCTCGCCTTCGCGCGCCGCCAGGATCTGACGACCGAGCGCGTGGCGATCCCGCGTCTGGTCGCGGGCATGATGGACCTGCTGCGCCGTTCGCTGGGGCCATCGTTCGCGATCGAGACCGATTTTCCGGTCGATCTGTGGCCGATCGCGGCCGACGCCAACCAGCTCGAAATGGCGCTGCTCAATCTTGCGGTGAATGCGCGCGATGCGATGCCGGACGGCGGGGTGATCACCGTTGCGGCAGCGGGCAGCGATGTCGCTCCCGGCAACGTCCTGCAACTGGCCCCCGGGCGCTACGTGCGCCTTTCGATCTCCGATCGCGGTAGCGGCATGGATGCGGAGACGCTGGCACGCGCGATCGATCCGTTCTTCACAACCAAGGACGTCGGCAAGGGCACCGGGCTGGGCTTGTCGATGGTCCACGGCTTCGCGCATCAGATCGGCGGCGCATTCCAGCTGGAGAGCGCCCCGGACCGGGGCACCAGCGCGCACATCTGGCTGCCCGCGATCCGGCCGGAGGATCTTGTCGAAGCACCGGTCGGCAGCGATCCGGCGCAGGTGAGTTCCGGCAGCAAGGCCGGGCGCCCCCTGACGATCCTGGTCGTCGACGACGACGCGATCATCCTGATGAACACCGCCGCGCTGCTCGAGGATCTCGGCCACCGGGTCTACGAGGCCGGTTCGGGCGCAGAGGCGATCGAACTGTTCCGTACGTGCGGCGATGTCGATCTTTTGATCACCGATCAGGCGATGCCGGCGATGACCGGAAGCGAGCTCATCGCCGCGCTCCGGGCCGAGCGCGCGGATTTGCCGATCATTCTCGCCACCGGCTACGGAGAGGCGCCGACCGACGCCAAGCTCGCGATCCACCGGCTGGGCAAGCCTTTCGGACAAGCCGAGCTGGAACGCGCGATCATCACCGCGACGGCGTAAGCACATTGGCGGAAGCGGATGGGAATCGAACCCACCGGCCGCTGTTCGCGGCCCAACGGTTTTGAAGACCGGGGGAGCCACCAGGCTCCATTCGCTTCCGTGATGCGGGAGTGTCAGACCAGTTCGATGCGGGCAAGGCCCGCAGTGGTTTCGGCGATCATCTCGCCGATGATCGCAGCTTTCGTGAAACCCGCCGCGCGGATCGTCGCCAGCACCGCTTCGGCATCATCAGGCGCGACCGAAACCAGCAGGCCGCCCGAGGTCTGCGGATCGCACAGCAGATCGCGCTGCCACCCTTCGGCCGTGCCGGGATCGACTTCGGCGCCGTAGCTGTCCCAGTTCCGCACCGCCGCGCCGGTCCGGTAAGGCGCCCTTGCAAGCTCGGCGGCGTGATCGAACAGCGGCACGTCGACGAGGCGAATGCGTGCGCCGAGGCCCGAACCGCGGCAGACCTCGAGCCCGTGTCCGAGCAGGCCGAACCCGGTCACATCGGTCATCGCGTGAACGCCCTCGATGCCTGCCAGTGTCTCGCCCACCGCATTCAGCTGCGTGGTCGAGGCCACGAGCGTGTCGTAGATTTGCGCCGCCAGCGCGGGTGCGAGCCGGCCAGCGTTGAGCGCGGCGCTGAACACGCCGATGCCGAGCGGCTTGGTCAGGATCAACACATCGCCGGCCCGCGCCTCGGAGTTGCGCTTGAGCCGGGCGGGATCGACGAGGCCCGTTACCGCGAGCCCGTAAACCGGCTCGGGACAATCGATCGAATGCCCCCCTGCAACCGGAATGCCGGCTTCAGCGCAAATCGACGCGCCCCCCGCGAGGATCTCGCCGACGATCGCCGGATCGATCTTGCCGAGTGGCATGCCCAGGATCGCCAGCGCCATGATCGGGCGGCCGCCCATCGCGTAGATATCGGACAGCGCGTTCGCGGCCGCAATGCGGCCGAAGTCCCGGGGGTCATCGACGATCGGCATGAAGAAATCGGTGGTCGAGACGACCGCCTGCGTGTCGCTGATCCGGTACACGGCCGCGTCATCGCCGGTCTCGGTGCCGACGAGCAGGTTGGGGAAGGGCGCTCCTGCCGGCACGTTCGCGAGCAGTTCGCGCAGCACCGCCGGGGACAGCTTGCATCCGCAGCCGCCACCATGCGCAAGCGAGGTGAGGCGGAAATCGGCTTCGGCCATGCATCGGCTCCCGGTTCTTGCTGCGTGCGGGCATGCCAGCTTCGGGGCGGTGATCAAAGCCGTACTCTTCTGACTTGCAGCAAGCGGACAGTGATTGACCGGGAAAATGCATCGATCTCGTTCTGACGCTTGACCGCGCGCCGCTCCCTCGTCAGTCTAGTTGCAAGTCACTCGCAATTGCATTTAGGGAGAGTCGTCCAATGTACGATTTCGTCGACCGCCGGGTCACCACGCTCGATCCGGGCAGCCGCTTTCTCGTCTGGTCGATGCGGTTGTGGGTCACCGCGGTCGGGATAGGCCAGTGCCCGACCCCAGCCGTCGCGCCTGCTTTTGCGCGCTGGCGCGCGATCGGTGCGCTGCCTGCGTTCATGAAGGCGATGGCGCTGCTCAACCGCGATGCGCTGGAGACGTTCCATTTCCGTCCGCTCGCCTGCGAATGCGTTTCCGAGCACGAGGCGATCGTGCTCAGCGTGATTCGCTCGATGCACCAGGGCCGGTTCATCGACGCGACCGAGACGCTGGCGCTGGTCATCGCGAGCGATGCGCTTGGCGAACTGGTCGAATCGCTGTCGCGGCTGGTGCAGTTTCTCGGGCCGATCGGGCTATGCCCGGCGCGCGATCAGGCGGCGGGGGCGACGTCCACCGAGTAATCCATGTGCTGCCCGGATCCGCCCACGAACACGCCGTCGAGCGGGGAGACATCGCTGTAGTCGCGGCCCATCGCGATGAAGATGTGATCGGTCTCGGCGTAAGCGTCGTTGGTCGGGTCGAAGCCGATCCAGCCGAGCCCTTCGCCGCACCACAAGCTGGCCCAGGCATGCATCGCGTCGGCGCCGACCAGGCGCGGCTTGCCCGGCGGGGGGAGCGTCCGCAAGTATCCGCTGACATAAGCCGCAGGCAACCCCAGCGATCGCGCGGCGACGATCATGATATGCGAGAAGTCCTGGCACACGCCGCGTTTCTGCGTGAACGCTTCGATCGGCGGGGTATCGGTTTCCGTCGCCTTCGCGTCGTATTGGAACTGCGTGTAGATCGCGTGCATCAAGGCGTAGCCGGCCTGGACCACGCTCATCGTGTCGTCGACGATGGTCGCGGCCCAGCGAGCGATCTCGGGCTCGGGCACCGCGATCGGGGAGCCGAACAGGTACGACGCGGGGCTCAGCGGGCCGAGCCCGGGCAGCGTCAGCGCCAGCTCGCGCACCGCGGCGACGCTGGGCGCGGCGACGGTCGCATAGTCGATGCCCGAAGGCTCGACCGAGACCGAAAAGCGGCTTTCGACCTGAAGCTGCGCGGTGGCGCTGCGCACCAGGATCTTGCTCTCGTTGGAGATGAACGCGCCCGGCTCGTCGGTGCGCGTCCAGGGCAGCGGATCGACCACCAGCGCGTAGCCCGTTACCGTCTGGTTCGGCCAGCGCGCGGGTTTCAGCCGGATGTTGAACCGCGCCAGCCGCACCGGCGAGGCGTACTTGATCGTGGTGATATGGGTGACGTCGTATTTCATCCTGGGTACGTCACCCTAGCAGGCTCTCGCTGGCGGTGCTGTCGGGCCGCTCGAACTGGAGGAAGTAGCGCGCCGAGATGGTTTCGGTCAGCGCCAGGAGCCCCGCCTCGACCTCGGCGATCTCGGCGTCGCCGAAATGCTCGATCGTGTGCGATTCGAGCACGCCGAGCACCGCGCGCACGCCGAGCAGCGGCGGTTCGGGGACGTTGTCGTCATTGAGCCCCGGCAGCGCGGCGATGTGTTCGGCCAGGCGCTGGACCTGGAAGATCAGCGAGCGCGGGTTGATCGGATCGAGCAGCACCAAGTCGAGCACCGGGTTGCGCATCGGTCCCGCCAGATAGCGCGACCGGTACGCGATCTGGCTGTCACACAAGTCGAGCAGCACGCCGAGCGCATCAGCATGATCGCCCCCCGCGGTCAGCTGGCGCGCGAGCCGGCAGATCGCGATGCCGCGCTCGATCCGGCGGCCCATGTCGAGGAACCGCCAGGCGAGGCTGCGCAGCATGTTCTCGCTGGCGAGCCCTGACAACGTGCTGAAATGCTCGATCAGATCCTTCGAGGTGTCGAGCAGCGACTGCTCGCTGCGGCTGTCGATCGCGGGCATCGGGCGGCGCACGATGCGCCAGAAATCGCGCGCGAACCGCTCCCGCAGAGAGAGGGCGACTTGCTGGCTGCGCCGCACCAGCGTGCCGACCCCGCCGGGCAGGGTGCTTTCGACGAGCGCGGCCGAGCAGGCCTGGAGGAACGGCTGCTTCGCCGTCGCCGCGCTGATCGCGCCCCAGCCGAGCAGCTGCTGGATCAGGCGCGCGCGCACGTCGGGCGCGCGGGCGTAGCTGCCATCGACCTCGATCGAGCTGCCCAGGATCGCGCGCACGATCCGCACGCTTGCCTCGGCGCGCTCGACGTAACGCGCGAACCAGAACAGGTTGTCCGCGGCCTGGCTGGCGAGGATGCCGCTGCCGCGCCAGATCTTCGGCTCGGCGGTGAGCACGCTCGGCTTTAAGCGCGGCATCGGCTGCTTGTCGACGATGCACAAGTCCGCCGAAAGATCGCCCGCGCCCATCAGCGCGGCGGGCGAGGTGCCGGCCGACGCGATCCGCGCGAAGCCGCCGGGCATCACCGTCCAGCTGCCGTCCGCGGCGCGC
>CAJCHR010000291.1 GCA_903970225.1 Actinobacteria bacterium 21-64-8
GTTGGTCCGTCTCAGCATCCCCCTCGCGGTGTTGTCCCGCGAGGAAGAACGTTCGCAATGACCGAGCCCGCATCCGAACCGCCCCCTCGCCTGGTGATCGTCGAGGACGATCCGGCGTTTGCCCGCACGCTCAGCCGCTCGTTCGAGCGGCGAGGTTATCTGGTACACCAGGCCGCGAGTCCCGAAGCACTGAACGCGCTGGTGGAGGCCCATGTGTTCGATTACGCGGTGGTCGATCTCAAGCTCGGCACTGCGTCGGGCCTCAACTGCGTCCAGATGCTGCACAACCTCGATCCTGCGATGCGGATCGTGGTGCTCACCGGGTTCGCCAGCATCGCGACCGCGGTGGAGGCGATCAAGCTCGGCGCCGCGCACTATCTTGCCAAACCTGCGAACACCGACGAGATCGAGGAGGCGTTCCGCTCGGCGTCGGGCAATCCCGGCGTTCCGGTCGAGGGTCGCAAGAGCTCGATCAAGACGCTCGAATGGGAATATATCCACACCACGCTGGCGGAGTGCGACTTCAACATCTCCGAAGCCGCGCGGCGTCTGGGCATGCACCGCAGGACGCTGGCCCGGAAGCTGGAGAAGCGGCAGCTGCGCTAGCCACCGCGAGCTTATGAGCAATCCCAATAACGCCCCGACCGAAACTTGATCCGGCAGACGCCGCCTGCCGCTAAGACGCGCGCCAAAGGAGACCAATCCATGCAATATCGCCCGCTCGGCCGCACCGGCATCGATGTGAGCTCGGTGTGCCTCGGCACGATGACCTGGGGCTCGCAGAACAGCGAGGCCGAGGCACACACCCAGATCGATTTCGCGCTCGATCGCGGGATCACCTTCCTCGACACCGCCGAGATGTATCCGGTGACGCCGAGCAGCCTGGAGACGCGCGGCCGGACCGAGGAATACATCGGCACCTGGATCGCTGCGAGCGGCAAGCGTGACAAGATCATCCTGGCGAGCAAAGTCGCGGGGCCAGCGCGGGGTGCGGCCGATCCCGGCGCGGCGCGGCTCGACCGGGCGGGGATCGAGGCCGCGCTCGATCGCAGCCTGCTCAAGCTCAAGACCGACTATCTGGACCTCTATCAGTTGCACTGGCCCGACCGGATCACGCCGATGTTCGGTCAGCGCGGGCTACAGGGCCTTTCGGACAGCCCGCTGACGGTGCCGATCGCCGAAACGCTGGACGTCCTCGCCGATCTCGTGCGTGCCGGCAAGATCCGCTCGTTCGGTGTTTCGAACGAGACCCCGTGGGGCGTAGCCGAATTCCTGCGTCTCGCGCGAGAGACCGATGGCCCGCGCGTGGCCTCGATCCAGAACGCCTACAGCCTGCTCAACCGGACGTACGAGATCGGGCTGTCGGAATTCGCCTTGCGCGAAGACGTAGGCCTGCTCGCCTATTCGCCGCTCGCGGCGGGCCATCTGAGCGGCAAATATCTGGGGGGCACGGTGCCGCCTGGGTCGCGGCTCGATGTCGCGCGCCAGTTCGTCCGCTACAATGTGCCGCAGCAGCCGGATGCATCGGCGCGCTATATCGCGCTCGCGCATGCGCTCGATATCGATCCGGTCGCTCTGGCGCTGGCGTTCGTGCATTCGCGCCCGTTCGTGACCTCCTCGATCATCGGCGCGACCTCGCTCGAGCAGCTTGCTGCCGATATCGACGGCAGTCTGATCGCGCTTCCGCCCGAAGCCATCGCGGGGATCGAGGCGATCCAGCGCGTCTATCCCGATCCTTGCCCCTGATCAGGGAGCGGCCGCGCTGAGGGGGTGGTTCTGGCCGCTCGCTCCTCCCCACCCGACGCGCGGATGGGGAGGGCTGAAGATCAGAAACCCAGATCGAACAACGGAGCGTCGAAGCCGCTGCAGGTCTGCGAACTTGCGCGCGCGAGGCGTTCGGGATCGAGCCCGCCGAGAAAGCCGTCGATCACGCGCTGGTAATTGCTGATCATGCCTTCGATCTGGGGCGAGAGCCGCATGTATTCGAAGCCCTTGGCATGAAGACCCTTCTGCTGGAGCGGCAGGTTCGAATAATCCTGCTTCGGGATTTCGGGATAGCCCGGATCGTCGTGGCTGGTCGGCGTCGGCGCGACCGGGATCGGACGCTCCTCGTCCTCGGGATAGAACGCCAGCGACCAGATCTCGAACAGGCAGGTCTCCTCGGTCAGCGGCCGCACGCGGTATGAAGACATCCCGCTGTACATCGGCAGCAGGAAATAGTTCGGGAAGATGTACTCTACCGCCTTGAACGGCACCGTCTTGGCGGTTTCGATCAGGTCGAAGCTCGGCCGGCCGGTGGCTTTCGCATGAGCCTCGATCTCGCGCCACAGCCGGCCATAGAACGCACCCGATGCCGCCTGGATATCATCGGGGATGTCGTCCATCTCGGCGTGGATCTTCTTGGCGATCTCCACTTCCCACGGGGTGATCATTCCCCCCATGCCCTCCTGCAGCTTGACCATGTGCTCAACCGCGATGTCGAGATATTCGCGGCTCGATGCGGTTGGCCCGAGGGGCGGACGATCGGGCGCGTCGGCGCCGTACTGCCGGCGCTCTGCGGTGGTCACGGCGTGGAGCTGCGGATGTGTCGCCATGACGTGGTAGCTTTCCATGAAAGCCTCCATCGCCAGCTTCCAGTTGGTCGGGAGCACTGCCGAATACCACCAGTCGACCTTGAGCTCGCCCTTGCGGCGCGAATCGAGACGCGTGGTGGCATCGCCCAGCGTGTCGAGCAGCGGCGGCGCATTGTCGTCGAAGTTGACGAATGCGCAGCCGCCCCAGGTCTCGACCCGGCATTTGACGAGCTTGATGTCGTCGGCAGCAAGATCCTCCTCGCGGAAGATCTGGCGCCCGAACACGAAGGTGTTCTCACCCTCCATATTCCAGCGCCAGCCGTGGAACGGACAGCTGAAACCTCGCGCGGTGCAATTGCCCGCGCCGTTGGCGAGCTTCACGCCGCGATGGCGGCACGCGTTGTGGTAGGCCTTGATGCCGTCGTTCGTGCGCACCACGATCACCGACTGGCCCAGGTTCTCGTATTCCACCCAGTCACCGACTTCGGGGATTTCTTCCAGCCGGCATGCCATCTGCCAGACGTGGGGCCAGAAACGCTCGTTTTCGAGGCGGAAGAATTCGGGATCGTAATAGCGCTGAACGGGAATGCGCGTCGGTTCCGTCACGCGGAACGGTACGGTGTCCAGCACCGGGAAATCCTGCTCCGCCACCATTCTCTCCTCAGAATTTGTTATGGTTCGTTCTCTATATAGCACCCTGGCAGGGCAAGCCCCAACCTTGATGTACCGCGTCATCCGTTCGCGTCGGAGCAAGCCGGACGTCGTGATGGTCAAGAGCGCGCCTTCTCAGCGGTCGCGCTGGCAACACTGGCTCGTCGTCTTTCGGAAGACCACGAGTGACGCGCCGGGCTGCAACCCGCGATAAACTGCGACGTTGTGCGGTCAGTCTGGCACCGCATCCCTGCGGATTGGGCTGGGCCAAGAGGGTTCGATCAAGCGCAAGGAATTGGGATGCAGGCGACGAGGAAGGTCGATGAAGTCGAGCACGCATTCCTGAAAGACGGCGGCGAGATGGGCCGCCGGATAGCGCAACACGACTGGGCTTCGACCCCGATCGGCGGGATCGAAGGCTGGCCGATCAGCCTCAAGCACACCGTAAGCCTGATGCTGGCAAGTCCGGTGCCGCTGGTTCTGCTGTGGGGCGAGGCGGGGGTGATGGTCTACAATGATCCTTATTCGGTGTTTGCGGGTGGCCGCGACAGCCGGCTGCTCGGATCGAACGTCCGTGAGGGCTGGGAAGAGGTCGCCGCGTTCAACGACAACGTGATGCGCGTGGGACTTGCCGGCGGGACCTTGAGCTACCGCGATCACCAACTGGTGCTCTATCGCAATGGCCGTGCCGAGAACGTCTGGCTGAACCTCGATTACTCGCCGGTTCGCGATGACGAGGGCAAGCCGGCCGGCGTGATCGCGGTCGTCGTCGAGATCACCGACTCGGTCCACACGCGCGCCGCACTCGAAAAGAGCGAAGCGCAGTTCGCCGCGCTCGCGCAGAACATGCCCAATCAGGTCTGGACCGCCCGCGCCGACGGCTGGCTCGACTGGTTCAACAGCCGGGTCTACGCCTATACCGGCGAGGTACACGGCGGTCTCGATGGTGAAGCATGGCTCAGGATGGTTCACCCGGATGACGTGCAGGTCACCGCGGAACGGTGGCAGGCGGCTCTGGCGAGCGGATCGGTTTTCGAAACGGAATTCCGCCTCCGCGATGCTACCCATGTCTATCGCTGGCACCTCTCCCGCGCGGTGCCGCTGCTGAACGCCCAAGGCGTGATCACCGCCTGGGTGGGAACCAACACCGATATCGACGCGCAGAAGCGTGCCGAAGAGACCTATGCGCAGGATCGCGAACGTCTCTGGACGACCAGCCAGGACATCTTGCTGGTGTGCGATTACGAATGTCGCGTCACCGCGATCAACCCGTCGGCCCAACGTCTGCTCGGCTGGACTCAGGAAGAGATGGTCGGGCAATTGCTCACCGATTTCGTCCACCCGGATGACGTGGAAGACACCGCGATCGAGGTTGCGAAGATCGCAACCGGCGTTCCCACGCTCGTCTATCAGAACCGTTACCGCACGCGTGACGGCGAATACCGGCTTCTCGACTGGACCGCCGTGCCAGACGGCCTGCGCATCCACGGCGTCGGGCGCGATATCACCGAGCAGCGCAGCATTGAGGAGGCACTGCGACAAAGCCAGAAGATGGAAGCGGTGGGCCAGTTGACCGGAGGCATCGCGCACGATTTCAACAATCTGCTTCAGGGGATCATCGGCGGGCTCGACATGATCGTCAGCAGGCTGAACCAGGGGCGCGTTGCCGATATCCCGCGCTGGCTTTCGGGTGCGCGCAACTCAGCCGAACGCGCCGCCGCGTTGACTCACCGACTGCTGGCGTTCTCGCGCCGCCAGCCGCTCGATCCGCGGCCGATCGATGCCAATCCGCTGGTCGGCTCGCTCGAGGACATGCTGCGCCGCACGTTGGGTGAGCGGATCGCGCTGCAGATGAATCTCGCGGCCGACTTGTGGTCGACGCGCTGCGATCCCAACCAGCTCGAAAGCGCGATCCTCAACCTGGCGATCAACGCGCGCGACGCGATGCCCGGCGGCGGGGTGCTGACGATCGAGACCGCAAACGCCACGATCGATCGCAACTACGCCGTGCGCGAGGCCGACGTGAAGCCGGGCCAATATGTCTGCATCGCGGTGACCGACACCGGCACGGGCATGAGCAAGAGCACCATCGCAAGGGCGTTCGAGCCGTTCTTCACGACCAAGCCGATCGGGCAGGGGACCGGCCTCGGCCTTTCGATGATTTACGGCTTCGCGCTGCAATCGGAAGGGCACGCGACGATCTACTCGGAGCCCGATCGCGGAACGACGGTGAAGCTCTACTTGCCGCGCCATCTTGGCCTGGCGGAAAACGACGAAGTCCCCGCCGAGGCGCCAGCCCCGCACGAGAGCCGGAGCGGCGAAGTGGTGCTCGTCGTCGAGGACGAGTTCCTGGTGCGCAGCCTCGTCGTCGATGTGCTCGAGGAGCTTGGTTATGCGGTGATCGAGGCCGGCGATGGCGACGAGGGGCTCAGGATCCTGCAGTCCGGTCAGCGGATCGACCTGTTGATCACCGACATCGGTCTTCCAGGCCTGAACGGGCAGCAGGTCGCCGACGCCGGCCGCGCCGCGCGGAGCGAGCTCAAAGTTCTGTTCATGACCGGTTATGCCGAGAACGCCGCGATCGCCTCGGGTTTCCTCGAACCCGGCATGGCGATGATCACCAAGCCGTTCACGCTGGACGTTCTCACTCGCCGGGTCCGCGAGATCATCGAGGGCTGACCGCGTCACTTCACCTTGTGCAGCGCGTATTCCGGCGGCGAGGTGTGCGTGGTTTCGCGCACCGAGGGCGGGTAGCGGCCGTCCGCATCGGTTATGCCGTAGTCCTTGCCGATCTCCGCGCCGATCAGCGTCCTGCCGTTGAAGCGCATCAGGTCCGGGTCGTTGTAGATCGCCCAGGCGAGGTGCCCGGTGTAATCGACCGGCTCCAGCGTGCCCTCGAGATGCTCGAACCGCTCGGGCATCGCGGCCATCATTTCCAGAAGCCTTTCGCTGGTCAGCGCGCCCATCCACACTGAGATCGCCGCGACGTTCGCGCCGGCGTCGGCGAAATCGACCCCCATGTCGAAGGCCATCTTGTCCGATCCCGCCTTGTGCGCACCGTAAGCGGGGCCGAAGCAGTAATGCATCGCACCGGGCGATGAGGTGAACACCACCAGCCCCTTGTCCTGCTTGACCATATGCGGCGCCGCGTACCAGCTGGTGACGAAGCCCGAGCGCACGCCGACGGTGATCATGTTGCCGATCGCCAGCGGCTTTTCCCAGAAATTGCCGGGAGCGGAGAGCTGGTCGTGCACCGCGCAGGCGTTGTTGACGAGGATATCGATCCGGCCTTGCTCGGCGATGACCTGATCGACCAGCGCCTTGATCTGCGCATCGTCACTGCTGTCGCAAGCCACCGCGATGCCTTTGCCGCCGGCCTGCGTCACTTCTGCGGCTGTGGCGTGGATCGTGCCGGGCATCGAGGCATCGCCTTCCGTCGTGCTGCGGCCTGTGACGTAGACGGTGCAGCCATGCGAGCCGAGCGCGTGGGCGATGCCCCTGCCGGCGCCGCGGCTCGCTCCGGTGACGATCGCGATCCTTGGTGTGTCGGACATGGACTTCTCTCTCCGGGAATAATGCGTGCCGCATCCGCACGGCACCGTGTTCGTCATACTGTTAGCACGGTCTGTTCCACGCCGCGGATGATATCGCAAGCCCGTAATGGAAAGCGCGAGGAGCAAGGAAGGCGTCGCACGCTTCCCTGCTCGGGCACGGGGGGTGTGTGCTCATCGCAACACTGCGTCAGGTTTCTGTCACATTCCCGCTTCCTGCGGGCCGTACCGATTGACACAAATTGATATAAACATCAGCTTCGCTCGATCATCGATCGCGAAACGGGGGCGGTACGAATGATTGTACGGCAGGCGATACCTGACGATCAAACGGTCGCGGTGCGCGTCTCATTGCCTGCGGTCGCTCGGCCTTCCTGCTCGCATTGACGAAGACCGGAGCTTCGGTGGCTGGCCGCTGCTCCAAAACTTGCGATACGTCTCGATGATGTAAAAAAATAACAATAATACAAAAGTGCAACGCAGGAGAAACAAGGAAAAACTATGAAATGAGGGACTGATGACACAGCAAAACACACCGGTGATCCGAGCTATCGCCGCGCGCCTGCTGGCGGG
>CAJCHR010000292.1 GCA_903970225.1 Actinobacteria bacterium 21-64-8
CGTGCGCCACGACGGCCCGCTGTCGATAGCGCGCGCGTTCACCCGGACCGACTGGGAGCAGCGGTTGCGCCAGGCCGGGATCGCGGAAGCGCGCATCGCATGGTGGTTCCCGTTCCGTTACTGCGTGGAGCACCGCAAATGGTAGGCGAGACGCTGATCGTCGGCGGCGGCCTCGCGGGCGGCGCGGCGGCACTGTTGCTCGCGCGCGGCGGCGTGCCGGTGACGCTGTTCGAGCGCGAGGCTGGTGCGCACGACAAAGTCTGCGGGGAGTTTCTCTCGATCGAGGCGCAGGACACTCTCGCGATGCTCGGGCTCGATCCAGCCGCGCTGGGTGCGGTGGCGATCGATCGGGTGCGGCTTGTATCGGCTGGGCGCGAGGCGGAGGCGCGCCTGCCGTTCCGCGCGCTCGGCCTGAGCCGCCGCGTGCTGGACGCAGCGCTGCTCGACCGGGCCGCCGGTGCTGGCGCGCAGATCGAGCGCGGCGTGCGCGTGACCGCGATCGACGCGGGCCGGGTGCGCACGGCGAAGGGAGATCACGCGGCCGACCGCATCCTCGTCGCGACCGGCAAGCACGGGCTGCGTGGATCGGGCGCGCCTCGTGACAGCGGCTATGTCGGCTTCAAGATGCACTGGCGATTGTCACACGCACAGGCGGCGCGGCTTGCAGGGTGGATCGAACTGCTGCCGTTTGACGGCGGCTATGCCGGGCTTCAACTGGTCGGTGCAGATACGGCCAATCTGTGCCTGATCGTCCGGCAGGAGACTCTGGGCGATGTCAGCGGAGGCTGGGACGGACTGCTTGCGACGCTGCTGCGCGACGCCGCCTTCGCCGCCCGCTTCGATGGCGCGGAGCCGCTGTTCCAGCGGGTGTTGAGCATCGCCAACCTGCCTTACGGACATATTCGCCGCGACTCGCCGGACGGGCTTTTCAACCTCGGCGACCGTGCCGCGATGACCGCTTCGCTGACCGGAGACGGCATGGCCGGAGCGCTGCTCAGCGCCAGACTCGCGGCAGAGTGCATTCTTTCGGGCCACGATGCCGATGTCTATCAGCGCCGCTTCGCTCGCGCGGTCCGGCCACAGATCCGCCGCGCGATGTTGCTGCAACGGCTGACCGAGATGCCGTTCGCGCTGCGGATCGGGATGGCGGCTCTCCAGGTGAAGCCCGGTCTGCTCGGGACTCTGGCCGGCTCGACCCGGCTCCCGGGCTGGCGGCGAGCGGCTCCGCAAGCATGGGCTTGAAGCAGGCGTTGGCGATGTTGGCTGTCGTGACCGTGGCGGTGCCCGCCCCGGCCGCCGCCGCGCCGTCGATCTTTGGCCGCTGGATCACCGACGACCATACCGCAGTCATTCGCGTCGATCGTTGTGGCTTACAGCTGTGCGGCTCGGTCGAGCGCGTGCTCAACCCGAAAGCGCCCCCTCGCGATGTCAACAATCCCGATGCTCGCCTTCGCATGCGCCCGATGCTTGGCCTTCCCGTGCTGACCGGCTTCACCGGATCGGGCCCGCGCTGGGAAGGGGGGCGGGCTTACGACCCGAAAGTGGGCCGGAGCTATCGGTCCTCGCTCGCGCTCGAGAGCGAGAACCGGCTGCAAGTCACCGGCTGCGTGCTCTTCCTGTGCAGGTCGCTGGTCTGGACCCGCGAGGGATCCTGATCTTACGCGGCATGGGAAGCCTTCGATAAATCCTCGTCATCGATCGCCGTGCGAGCCCGACATGGGTCCGATCGAAACACAGATCGACGTCGTGTTTATGGCATGGGTACCAACTACATGGTAAAGCCACGACGTCGCTTGTCATGGAGCCTGGCATGAACGCCTATCGGGGCCGCATCGTGTCGGGCGGCCGCCTTCAGATCCCCGCGGATGTCCGCAAGGAGCTTGGCCTCGCCGACGGTGACAACGTTCGCCTTGAGATCGTCGACGGTGAACTGCGCGTGCGGTCTTTCGACGCGGTCATAAAAGCCATCCAGGCTGAGGTCCGAAAATACGTTCCCGAGGGCACTAGCCTTTCAGAGGAATTGATCGCGGATCGCCGGGCGGAAGCTGCGCGTGCGTGACATTGTCCTGGACGCCTCTGCCTTACTGACCATTTTTCACGCGGAGCCGGGCTTCCACCGGGTTGCCGGAGCATTATCCGGAGCGGTAATCAGTGCAGTTAATTTGGCAGAAGTGGCGACTAAGCTGCAAAAGCGCGGGATGCCAAACGATCGCATCCGCCAACATCGCCGCGCTTGAGCTCAAGGTGGTGCCGTTCGACGATGATCTCCCGATCAACGCCGGTCTTCTGCGCGCAGCAACGCGCTCGGCCGGCTTGTCGCTCGGCGGTCGCGCGTGTCTGGCCCTGGCTCAATCGCTCAAGGCAACCGCCCTCACGAACGACCGCGCCTGGGATAATCTCGAAATCGGGATCGCGATCGAACTCGCGCGCTAGGCGTTGGGTCCCTCGTAAGCATCGACGATCCGCCCGACGATTGGATGGCGAACGACATCGGCGGAGGTGAAGCGAGTCATCGAGATACCCTCCAGACCCTCCAGCCTGCGCACTGCGTCAGCCAGTCCGCTCATCGCCGCGCCGCCGGGGATGTCGACCTGGTTGGGATCGCCGCAGACCACCATGCGGCTGTTCTGGCCGAAGCGGGTGAGGAACATCTTCATCTGCGCGGGCGTCGTATTCTGCGCTTCGTCGAGGATCACGAATGCATCTGCCAGAGTGCGGCCGCGCATGAACGCGATCGGCGCGACCTCAATCTCGCCCGACGCCATCCGCCGCTCGACCTGCTCGGGCGGCATGCAGTCGTTCAGCGCATCGTAGAGCGGGCGAAGGTAGGGATCGACC